>JACDAE010000680.1 GCA_013695595.1 Ktedonobacteraceae bacterium
ACCACATTCCTCTCGAATGGATGGATAGAGGGTGTTTTAGCTGCGTATGAACGCCAACACCGCATCCCTCTTCTCCTCCATCAACGCCTGTCCGTTTGCCTCAACGTTCAGCCTCAGCAACGGCTCCGTGTTGGATGAGCGGACGTTGAACCACCAGTCGCCATAATCAACCGTCAGGCCGTCCAGATGGTCAATCGACTTCGCTCCCTGCCCAAATTGCTCCTCCAATCCCTTGAGCTTGCTTTTTGCATCGCTGACTGTGCTGTTGATCTCACCACTGCGTACGCCTTTATCGAGCGGCTTGATTATCTCGGAGAGCGGCTTGTCCTCAACCGAAACCAGCTCCAGTGTGATAAGGAGCGCGATCAAGCCTGAGTCGGCGAACCAGTTGTCGCGGAAGTAGAAGTGACCAGAGTGCTCACCGCCGAAGATCGCGTTCAATGAGCGCATCTGTGCTTTGATGAAAGAGTGCCCGACGCGTGTGCGTATGGCTTTGCCGCCCGCTTTCTCGATCAGTTCCGGAACGCTGTGGGAGACAATCAAGTTGTAAAGGATTGTAGAGCCGGGAAACTTGCGTAACAGGCTGTTCGAAACGACTTCGGTGACTTGCGAGCCATCGACAATGGTACCGTGTTCGTCCACAGGGAACATACGATCCGCATCACCATCGAAGGCGGCTCCTATATCGGCACCAACCTCGCGCACTTTCTTTTGCAGGTCGGCCATGTTCTCTGGCTCGATCGGGCTGGCAGGATGATGTGGGAAGTTGCCATCAAGCTCGAAGTACAAGGGAACCAGCTCGCAGGGTAGATGCTGGAACACGCGTGGCACGATCATGCCCGCCATTCCATTACCAGCATCAACGACGACCTTGAGGGGCTTGATTTTACTGACATCAATAAATGAGAGTACGTGTTTGACGTAATCCTCGCTAATATCGCGCTGCGTGACGGTGCCCTTGCCAGCAGGTTGTGTAAAGTTGCCGCTGACCGCAATATCACGAATATCGCCCAGGCCGGTATCGACGCTAATGGGAGCCGCCTGCGCACGACAGAATTTGATGCCGTTGTATTTGCCAGGATTATGTGAAGCCGTTACCATTGCGCCTGCGGGATAGTTGAATTTCCCCACGCCAAAGTACAGTTCGTCGGTAGTAGTCAGGCCGAGGTCCACGGCATTGACGCCCTGATCGGTGATGCCACGGATTAAGCCCGCTGCAATCTGTGGTGAGGAGAGGCGCATATCACGTCCCACCGCAATTTCCGGTACATTTAAATATTGAGCCGCCGCTCGTCCAATGGCGTAGGCGATATCTTCGGTCAGGGTGTCGCCATAGATACCTCGTATATCGTATGCTGAGAAAATAGATGGTTTGATCGTTACGTGCGATGTGCTCATGTTTTCGTTAGCCGCTTTCACTTAGTGAAAACGAGCTACTCCTTTCTTCAATCGCTAAACTGCTTCGTGCGCGATGTGAAGCGCCACGAAAAGATCAGCATTCGTATTATCCCACAACTGTAAAGCGATAATTCTATTCAAAATACAAATACTGTGTAAGCAAAACCAATAACAGGCTACGTTATATGTGCTGGCGCAGGGTTGATAAATCACGGACGCGATGCAATCGCGTCCCTGCCAGTATTACGTGCTTTTCATGCTTTGGCGTCAATGAAAAAAGGATGTTCCCTTCTCATTGTATTACTTTGATCACATGTACTTGCTACCATTCTGCATACTCGATGTTATACCATGTGTGACTTCCAGATTTCGAGCAAGACCCACGGTTCACCTGTGCTGCGCGGATCGTAGATCTGGCCTACCTCGGTAAAATTGGCTCTCGCGAAGGATCGTCTAGCTGGTTGATTAGCCATGGCCGTCTCCGCGTAGACGCGCATAATGCCTGGAAACGTGAAGAGGTGTTGGACCAGGGTACGAATTGCCTCGGAACCATAGCCCTGGCCCCAACGAGTCTTTTCGCCCAATCCCAGCCCGACTTCAACCTGTCCCAGGCGATAGTCGATGTTGAAATAGGTAATTGTACCGATGGGAGCGTGATGCTCGTCATCGATGATGAACCAGAACTGTCGCCCGTTGCCGCGTACATAACTACGCTCAAATGTAGGCATGAATTCGGCCATTGTGCGTGAGTAGGGACGATGAATATCATAGCGCCATACTTCATCGTCGCGCTCCCAGTAAAACACGCGTGTGGCATCACTCATTGCCGGTCGACGTAGATAGACGCGTTCTCCATGTAGAGGCAGATCCTGCCCCGTTTTATGTTCATGTTGTGTTTCTGTCATTTTAACCCCAACGAATTTGCAAAGCTCGTCCCGGCTGCCAGTGGCCCGACTTCAAAAGCCTGAGCCAGCGTTTGGCCAAGATCGGCAAAGGTGCCTCGTGTACCAAGGTCGATTCCCGCACGTATTGGTTGACCATATGCTAATAATGGAACACATTCACGCGTGTGATCGGTCCCACGATAGGTTGGATCCACCCCGTGATCAGCACTGAAAAAGATGGCGTCGTCTGTACGCATCCGCTGTTGTACCTGCGGAAACCAGGCGTCTACGTCGCGTAATGCCTGGGCGTATCCCTGGCTATCGCGCCTGTGCCCCCATAACATATCAAATTCTACTAGATTTACGAAGAGCAGCCCTGTAAAGTCACGTTCAAGCCAGCGCAATGTTGCCGCCATACCTTCTTGATTGGTTTCGGTGTGCTTGCGTTGTGTCAATCCACGACCCGCAAAAAGGTCTTCGATCTTGCCCAGCCCGATGACCTCTTTCCCGGCCTCTTTCAACAGGTCAAGGAGCGTCGTCCCGGTTGGTGCCAGCGAGAAGTCGCGCCGGTGTTCTGTTCTTGTAAATGCACCCTCTGTGCCGATAAACGGGCGTGCTATAACGCGTCCAACTGCATGCTCTCCTGTAAGCATAGCACGCGCAATCTCGCACATATGATACAGGTCTGCCAGTGGAATGATGTCCTGGTGAGCCGCCACCTGAAAAACGCTGTCTGCCGATGTATAGAGGATGGGGAAGCCCGTGCGTGTATGTTCTGTGCCCAGCTCCTTGATAATCTCGGTGCCCGATGCGACTTTGTTCCCGATTACTTTGCGTCCGATGGCATCCTCAAATGCCGCGACGACCTCTGCCGGGAAGCCATGTGGATAGGTTGGGAGCGGCTTGCTGAGTACGACTCCGGTCATCTCCCAATGCCCTGCGGTGCTGTCTTTCCCAGCCGCACGCGATGCCATGCGTCCATACGCTCCCATGACCTCTGTGCTTGCGGGGGTGCCCAGGATAGGCGTAATATTTCCCAGCCCAAGGCTGCCCAGGTGTGGCAGCTCAAGCCCGCCGATGGCCTGCGCACAGTGTTCAAGTGAGCTGGCTCCTTTATCTCCATAAGCCTGCGCATCGGGATTCTCGCCTGCGCCCACTCCATCGAGCACGACGAGAATCGCGCGTCTTAGCGTTGTCATGGCTTGGCCTTTATCAGCTTCAGGCGTGCAGGTTCCGGCAAGGGTGTGCCGATCAGCGGTAATGCATAGGTATGAAATGCCGCCGTAACCATCGTTTTACTGGCATCCAGGTATTCATCAGGCATCAGGCGCTGCTTGTTCGCCACCTGTTCGAGTTCGGCCAGTCCTGTTGTGCAACCATAGGCTGGCTGATCGTGCCGCTGCAGCGTGATCATTTTGTCGCTTTCGCCATTGAGCAATGCCTGTACTCCCATTTTTCCCACTAAGTAAGCTTCGTCATGATCAGTTGAAGAGATACTTGTGGACGCCATACGTTGTAGATCGCCGGGCTTGTCGAAACGAGCACGTAATTGTAATTTCTGCTTTACTAATTCTACCAGATATTGTGCTGCTCCGCTCAATAAAGGATGTGCAAAGGCGTCGGTTCCGGTCTGTCCGCTCGAACCCAATGGCTGTCCCTGCTGGTCGCGAATGGTCTCCGCCGCCACGATGATGATATACCCGATGCGTCGATAGATCTCTTCAACCTGTGCCAGGAAGCGCTCTTCCTCAAAGGTCTGCTCTGGCAGCAGGATGATATGTGGTGGATCGTGCTCATCGCGTTTTCCCAGCGCCGAAGCAGCCGTCAACCAGCCTGCGTCGCGCCCCATCGTCTCGATCACTTTTACAGGATAGTGTGAGGGGATCGAGATTGTGTTCAGTGCCGAATCCTGTGTTGCCAGGGCGATGAAGCGGGCCGCACTGCCATAGCCGGGGCAATGATCGGTAAAGGGCAGATCGTTGTCGATCGTTTTGGGCACGCTGATCGTTTGTAGATCGTAGTTAGCTTGTTGTGCCGCCTGAGCCAGGCGGTGCGCGGTATCAGCCGAATCGTTGCCTCCAATGTAGAGCACAGAGCGTACATTATAGCGACGTAGGATCTCTATCGCCTGTGCGGGATCTTCTTGTTGTAATTTATAGCGGCATGTACCCAGTGCTGCGGAGGGTGTCTGTGCTATTCTGTGCCAGAGGTGACCAGGCTCGCGCCGCAGGTCCAGTATATCTTCGGCCAGCAGTCCCTGAATACCAGAGCGCATGCCATAGATGCCATCAATGCGTGTATCTGCCAGCGCCGCCTCAACAGCTCCGACGAGGCTGGCATTAATAACAGCGGTCGCCCCGCCGGATTGTCCAATGATCAGGTTGCCGTGTGTTCTTGCTTGCAACGGAATATTCTCCCCCAGATCAATAATATGTCCATCCAGGAATGGCGTAGGGGCGCACGCAAGGTGACGCCCCTACGC
>JACDAE010000681.1 GCA_013695595.1 Ktedonobacteraceae bacterium
CCAGAACAGCATTCAGCGCACCCGCATCACGATCAAAGATAAGCTTCCACATGATCGCCGTGGCAACGATCGGAACGAGAGAAGGCACATAGAAAACGGTACGGAAGAAGCCGGCTGCTTTCAGACGTTGATTGAGCATCACCGCCAATCCAAGCCCACCCGCGATGCTTAACGGGACTGCAATCACCGCATAGAGCAGCGTACGAAACAGACTTCCCCATGCCTCACTATCCTGGAAGATGTTTATATAATTGGTCAATCCAATAATATGCCAGTGTGGAGAAAGGCCATCCCAATCAGTAAAGCTCAGGCCAAGAGCGTAGAGCAGGGGGATCAATGTCAACAGGAAGAAGCCAATAATCCAGGGTGACACAAAAAGATAAAAAGTGCGACTGGAGTAACGCGACCAGCGCCGTCCCTGTCCTTTTGGGATCGAGGCTGCCTGCAAGACATGCCCGACCTTGTGTTGTGTTGATGAAGCCATAAAGCGCGATCCTTTCACAAGCAACTGAGGACGCTCACAAGGAGACGCCCCCAGTTGCCTAGAAGAGCAGCAGAGGGTTAGCTCAATTGCTGTTTGCCCTGCTGCAAGAGTTTATTGGCCTCATCGGTGATCTTTTGACTCGCGGTTGTCACCGAGATCTGCTTCTTTGCAGCCTGTTCGAGATACTTGTCGATAATGGTTTCATAGTTTGCTATCGTTGAATACGGAGAGTCAGGCAACAGCCCAACATGGTTCAACTCATTCTGCATCGATTTGTATGCCTCTTGTTGATAAGGCAGCACTTGAGGCATTTCCGACAGAAGTGATTTGAGGGAAGGGATGCCCCAGCCACTCTTGGCACGATCATGGCCTGGGGTACCCGCCATAAAGTATTCCATCAGCTTCCATGCCTCATCTTTATGTTTCGATGCATTAGGAATCCAGGCACCGATACCCGCGTAAGCAGGGCTGAAGCGATTCGGCCCCATCTGAGGAGCAGGAGCTAAGCGAGCACTCGCCTTGAGATCTGCGGTTGCGGTATAGATGTTTCCACCGAACCAGTAGCCATCTTGCGTGATAGCCATACGATTTCCCAGGAATACAGGACCATCCGAGCTTTCAGAAAGAGGGTTCAAGGAGGAAGGCCCGATATTGGCTTGCATGTAATTGACATACCATGTGAGAGCTTTCTGAGCTTCAGGCGTGGTAAAATCGATCTGGGTGAGATCACTATTATAGATCTTGCCATTTTGCTGCGTGATCATCGTAAAGATCGAAGAGGCAATGCCCCACTGCCATTCGGGTCCGAAGCCATAGACCTGAACTTTCCCCCCCTGACGTGTCGTCAATTTCTGGGCAATGCTAAAGAGTTGATCATAGGTCATGGGTTCAGTTGAACTGGGTGCAGGAATTTTTGCCTTGTCCAGCAGCATCTGATTGTACCAGAGCGTGGCATCCTGGCTCCAGTCTTTGGAGATGCCATAATAGGGACCCTGCCCAGTCTGCTTGCCGTCCCAGCGCCAGGCAGCATTAATGGGCAGCAGATCGTCTTTTTTGAGGACAGAACTCTTCTCAAGATAAGGATCAAGTGCCAGGGCTAATCCACGCGCATTGGCATTGGCGCTCCCAACAGCACCCGCACGGATAAAATCGGGAGGCGTTCCCGCCGCAAGCATAGCATTCAGGCGGGTTGCGTCATATTCGAGAAATTTGATTTTAATGCCCGGATTGAGCTTCTCAAACTCCTTGACGTAGGCAGGCGAAAATTCGTTGCTCTGATACATGACGGTCAATGTAACGGCGCTACCTCCGCTGCTGGTCCCACTAGAACTTGCATCACATGCACTCAGGAGCGTGCTGGCTCCGGCTGCAGATCCAACAAGAGCGGCTGAAGTTGCCAGAAAACGACGACGTGTGATGACTGGAGATGTGATGAGATCTGACATACTGGTTCTCCTTCTTTTAGAAGATTAAGATTGACGAATTCAAAAAATGACGATTCTGGAACAATATTCTAAATACCGTAAACACACCTCTTACAATAATTTAAGTGTGCTAGAGTATTCAGGGCGAGTGGTAATTGAGCGTATTTCGACCTGATCAGCCTCATCCTCTGCTGGACGAAATGCCATTCCAGTCGGGAAATAACGCAGAGCACTGGCACCTTTCTGTAAAGGGCTGAAGTGAATGATCAACTGGCGGTCGCTATCCGGATGGATAAAACGCTTCAGCCCGATCTCCCAGGGCAATCCATTGGAGAAATGGTCACTCACGAGTTGCCCATCCAGATAGGCATGACCCATATCTCCAACATAATCGATAGAGAGAAAAGCATCATCAACTGCATCCAAAGCAACTGGAAGCTTGATGCTGACAACTTGAGCATGCAATTGCTCAACGTGTAAGGCTAGTTGGTAGGCTGGAACAGTCAGCTCATACCGGGTGAAATAGCCTTCTCTGGCTTCTGTAAGGTTTCCTCGACTGGTCACGATGCGCTCTCCTAGAGGTGGATAGAATGCCAGGCTGATCGTTTCCCGTTCTCGCCAGGAAAGAGATAGCTCATCATCCTGAGGTACAACCAGCGCATCAGAAAGGATCAAGCGTTCCTGCCCCGCGAATGGCGCTTTCCAGCACGTATGGGCCTGTTCCTGGGATAAGAGAAACACCTGAACGCTTTTTCCATGAAGCGAGGTAATATGGATACAACTTTGCAAACCCGGCCCTACGATGACAGAGCCTTGCTCTCCTTCTTCCCGTAGCACGCCGCCTGTTACTTCTATCGCCTGATAGGTGGCTCTATCCAGCACAAACTCTGCCTCCATGCCTTCTGGTACAAAGAAGACATAAGAGAACTGGTCTCCGGTAGACAGTCTGGTGATGAGTTGAGCAGTAGCAAACTTGAGAAGAATTCCGTCATTCAGAAGCAGATTAAAGGGTAAGATAGCACTAACGTCCTTACATACCGTCAACGTCTCATGCATACGAGGAAATGAGAGTATCTCTCCCTTTGATTGCAGACGCAGGCGTACCCCCTCATGATCCTGCATTGTGACATGGTCCTGGTAGTTATTGAGGAACAGAAAGCCTGATCCGTCTTTACTACGAGCCGCATAACGCAGCGTCGTGGTATCTTCTGGTTGCACTTGAGTACTATTCTCTGGCAGGATGACTTCCATCGGGGCCAGCAGTGCCCCGAAGTCCTGCAGGAAGAGATGCAATATACGTAAACGGTGATAGGACTCGTTGAGTTGTCCGTACTCCCGGATGGGAGCCTGAAAATCATAGGAGATACGTGGGACGGTAAACTCGTTCAGATACGCATGCTTGCCGATTGGATTCGAGCCGCCATGATACATATAGTACCCTAGCAAGTTCGCGCCACTGCCCAGAGAGGTGATTGCCATCGCCTGCACACATTCAGCAGGAACGATCGGGCGATGATGATACGTGATTTGAATACCGCCTCCCAGTTCACAGGAAGCATAAGGATATCTGGTAGCATCGTAGGTTACATCGGCAAGCGCTAAGGGTTGACGATGACGATCCCGGAAGAGGAACTCATGCGTTGGTTCCTGCACGAAGTCTGGATCAGGGTTCCAAGGAGTGAAGGCATAGCCACCCTGCATCGGCAAGAAGCCATGCTCAGGAACCGGCGATCCTACCCACCCGGTACAGCTATAGATAGGAGCATGCAGTCCCACTGCAAGGGCAAGTTGCTTGAGACGCTCCATATGCTCGACCCCTTCAGAACCAGCGGGCACCCATTCGGTTCCCTGTTTATAGGTGACTTCCCACGGAGCACCGGCATGCATATACTCGTTTTCAATCTGGATGCCAATGATAGGGCCACCATCGTCGAAGAGCAGACCCTCTACCTGTCGTGCGATCTCAGCGTAATAACGCAATACAAAGGAAAGATAGCGTTCATCGTTCGAGCGAACGGCGAATGGTCGTCCATAGAGCCAGTCGGGTAAGCCGCCATTACGACATTCTCCATGTGCAAAAGGGCCAATTCTGATCATTACCTGCAAGCCTAGCGACTGACAGAGTTCAACAAAACGACGTACATCGCGCTCCCCAGACCAGGTAAAGACACCTTCCTCCTCTTCAATGTGAATCCAGAGCAGGTAGGTAGCAACGATCTGCACCCCGCCAGCTCGAATCTTCTGAAGTTCTTGTTTCCAGTATTGGCGCGGGAAACGCGAGGAGTGGAACTCACCCATGACTGGAATGCAAGGAACATCATTAGAGGTCATGTAGAAATTCGTGAAGGCAATCTTCTCCCCCTGAGGAGACGTGCCTCCCAGCTCCAGATGGTCCTGGATCACCTGGGATGGTTGCCTCCTGAGATCGAGCTTATATTCCTTATGAGATGGGAAACGATGATCAGCGGACAAGTAATATTCTCCCTTCCTGAAGAGAAAGGCACTCAGATAAAACAATTACGGGTTTCTGGGAAAGGTCGTCGATTGACGTAAAACAAGATAGGGTTCGACAAGGCGTGTAACAGAACCATTCTGGTCTTCATTGATCTGAGCAAGGAGAAGCTCCATTGTGTTCCGGGCGAGTTGATCTTTAGGAATAGCCACACTTGTCAGGCCTGGCCGGAGAAGGCTGGAAACCATGAGATCATCCAGGCCAATGATCGAGATATCCTGGGGGACGCGCAGCCCTTCATCGATGATAGCTTCCATTGCTCCAATAGCCATCAGATCGGTTGTCGCAAAAATGGCCGTGGGACGCTCCGGGAGAGTAAGCAGAATTTGCGCAGCGTGATAGCCACTTTCAGATGTAGAATATCCTTGCTGCATCATCTCACGCGAAACGGTGATCCCGGCTTCCGCGAAGACTGAGCAGAACCCTTGTAAGCGTAAGATCTGCCCAGGTTCATCGACGATTACCGCAACCCTCTGATGACCGTATTCGAGGAGATGGCGAGCCGCAAGAGCACCTGCTCGGAAAAAGTCGCCACGCGCCAGGGGGATCTCAGGTGGTGTCTGCTGCTCCTGCCAGTCACAGAGCACGATGGGAACCTTTTGCTGGAAGTGACGGATGATATCAGCAAGGTCCATACTGCGTTCCATGATGATACAACCATCCACCCAGCGGCTAACCAGGCGATCCATCTGTTGACCTCCCAGAGCAGAGATACTGTGCGTATTGCATAAGACCGTCTGATACTCAGACAGGCGAGCGCAGTTCTCAATGGCGTCGGCAAGTTCAGGGTAAAATGGATGGGCAATGGATGGGAGGATTAACCCGATGGTGAATGTCTTCCCCTGTGCGAGGCTGCGGGCAAGTTCATTGGGACGATAGCCCATTTCGTGAGCATATTGGAGAATACGTTTGCGCGTGGCCTCACTGACATTGGATTTTCCCGTCAGAGCATTGGTAACAGTCGTCTTAGAAACTCCAATGGCCTTTGCAATATCACTCATCGTTGCCATGAACGGTATCCCTCCATACCAGAATTAACGTCTATGTTAACCGGTTCACATGGGGGAATTATACTTAGTTTAGCGGTCAATGTCAAGGGGTTTTGAAAAAAATCTGCATCCATTCGGGGAAACGACGGGAAATGTGGGTAGCGGCATCACCTTGCGTGCGCCCAGGTGCCGATGAACTCCAAATGCACGAAACAAGGTAGGGCACCAGGTTCACCGCGTCCGTGAT
>JACDAE010000706.1 GCA_013695595.1 Ktedonobacteraceae bacterium
CCCTGGAAGCGAACAACCGCCCGGACACTGGAATATGTTCGCGCAGCTTGTTGCGCAACGCAATCACTACGACCTGGATACAAACGTGAAATTGTTCTTTATCCTGAGTAACGCGATCTTTGATGCCGGCATCGCCGCCTGGGATTGTAAACTTTGCTATAACTCTGTACGCCCCGTTACCGCGATACACTATCTTTTTAAAAACAAGCAAGTCAAAGCCTGGGCCGGTCCCTACAAGGGCACTCAATGGATCAAAGGCCAGGACTGGCTTCCGTATCAGGCTGCAACGGTGGTAACACCTGCTTTTCCAGAGCACGTATCCGGCCACAGTGCCTTTAGTGCCAGCGCGGCAGCTGTTCTTAGGCACTTCACTGGTAGCGATATCTTCGGTTTTTCACATACTATTAAGGCGAAGGACTCTCTCTTTGAACCCGGTCAGGTTCCCACTCAAGATGTCACACTATCCTATCCCACGTTTAGTAGCGCAGCAGACGAGGCAGGTCTCTCACGTCGTTATGGGGGTATCCACTTCGAGCGCGGCGATCTCATGGGGAGAACAATGGGACGCCTAGTCGCTCAACAGGCCTGGAATAAAGCACTGGCCTATATTCACGGGACAACATAATCATAATGTAACAAAGCCAAACGTCTGGTGTAGGGAAGCCATTTATTATTCCGTGCCCACTCACGCAATTCCATGGGGTAGCACGGAATAATAAATGGCTTCCCTACACCAATGGTATTTGACCAGGGCAGCACATATACATAATGACTATTACTAATCTGCTTCGTTATTATTACAGGCTATCATGACTTTAGTTGATGAAAACAATGAGGTTTTACATGAAACACTACTCAAAAAAGGATTGGCGCGTCCTGCTACTCGTCTGGATCGCCATTCTGTTGCCGCTTGCATTCGGCTTCATCGCCATCCATATTCAAACCGAAGCCGCCCTTGTCATTAGCGGCTGGATCTCGCTCAGCGTTGCACTGCTGCTCATCATTGCTCTCAGCACACTCTCGTTCCCCCTCTATTATGAGATCGAAACGACCGGTCTACGCATACGGAGCGGACTCCTGCGCCAGGAGATTCCGCTTGCATCTATCCAGGCCGTTTTCCCAACACGCAATCCCCTGGTCGCCGCCGCATGGTCCCTTGATCGCTTGCAGGTTAATTATCAGCTTGGCAAGCACTCACTCTGCGCGTTGATCGCTCCACGAGATACAAACAGCTTTTTATACGAACTTGCACAACACGATAGTAATCTGGAAATAAAATCCAATGCCCTTATGCGCCGCCAATCACTCTAAAAAGCGGCGCATCTCTCTATTTAGAGAACAGGCGCAATGCTCTGGGCAAAATGGAAGAAATTTGTGGCGTCATAGGTGGCTTTGACATGCTGCAAACGGGCTAAATTAGTACCGTAATAAGCATGCTGCCAATCTGCCAGGTATGGATCAATATAGTTTTGGTAGGCGGCCCCACTGGCATACGGGCGCATCGCCTGCCAGGTATTCGTCAACCAGGTATGGTTTGCCGAGACCACAGAACTGGCATCACCAACCGTCCAACTGGCCGAATACTGGGCCGAGAACAGATCATTGCGATGCGTAAAAGCCGTTGCCTCCACCGGGACACGATTGATTGCCCCACCAGATGCGTCCAGCCCGATCCCACCATCCGCCAGAACAGAAGAGTTATGACGACTTGCCACAGCATTCACCAGATTATTGACGCCCTGTCGCGATAACAGCTTTGCGAAGTAGTCGGACTTTGCCCCCGCGGTAACACGCTGCACTCCCCCATTGGGGTCCTGAGTTGGCAGGTGACATTGACCCACCGTCTGCTTATAGCAACCTGCCTCGTAGAGCATCGTGTTCAACACAGTGTCGCTCCACACATACTTACTGCTGGGAGCCACGCCGATCTGGTTGGTCAGTTGGGCAAGCAGCGTATTGAGCGGCGCAACATCACCCACATAGACGCCATTGACCTGGATAAGCGGATCAGCGTTCTTGTCACCGGTAGCCTGGAGCAAGCAGTTGGACCATATCTCATCTGGTGCCTGGGGTGCCCAATGCTGCCAGGCATCGACGACGGTGGCAGCACTGCTCCACGGCCAGCGCAACGTGAAGAGCGAGAGTGCTCCAACCGCATACGTACGGAAGGTGAATGAAGTAACCACCCCAAAGTTGCCACCACCACCGCCACGCAACGCCCAGAAGAGATCCGCATTAGAACGCGCATCGCAGGTCAGCACTCGACCATCCGCAACCACCACCTGTGCGGAGAGGAGGCTATCGCATGTAAGGCCAAATTTGCGCCCAAGCACACCAACTCCACCGCCCAGCGTCAGGCCAGAGATGCCCACAGTCGGGCATGAGCCAGCCGGCAGCGTCCTCCCTTGCTGGGCAAGCCCGGAGTAGACATCGATCAACTTCGCTCCAGATCCGACCGTGGCAGTCCCGGCGCTTGCATTCACAGAGACCGTATTCATACGCGTAACATCCACCACAATCCCGGTCGTCGTCGAATACCCTGCATACGAATGTCCACCACAACGCGGCACCAGCGGCAAATTGAAGCGACGCGCAAAGGCAAGGCAGGTCTGAACATCTGCGGGCGAGATACAATAAGCTACCGCCATTGGCGACACACCATCGAAGCGGGGATCAAACAGCCGACGCGCAACAGCATACTGCGAACTACCCGGACGCACCAGCGGCCCCTTCAAATTATGCGCCAATGTCGTCCAATCGCTATTGGTCAGCGTCGGTGGATGTGTTGGCGACGGTGTCTGCGTTGGTGTAGGCGGCTGCGTCGCAACCGGCGTTGCATTGGCATCCGCAGAAGATCCGCTCTGACAGGCTGCTAACAAACCCGTCAGCGATCCCAACGCACCGAGAGCAAGAAATTCACGACGCTTCATCTCTCCAAAAACACGATCACTCCCGCGTTCGTTCTCTTCACCATTCTCTATTGACATAAATTTACGTGCACACCCTTTCTCATGGGCTTCCAATTTTCACTGCTATATACCTTAATGCATTTACCTGCCATATCCTCGCATAGAGGCCCTACCCGGCTCTGTTAATAGTACCATTCATCAATGATGAGCATGGCTTTAACAATATCCTCTATTGTACCGCATCGGTTCCGCACACACGCCCTACCGTTTTCCCCCTAATGAATACAGATTCTTTTCGATACATACCTGGAAGGCTAGAGGTGAATGTGATACACTGGCAAAAAGAGCATTGAATGCTCTCCTCTACCATCTCTACAATGCTTCGTTTTCTTCGCAAGCAGATTTGGTACTCCAGATCAGTGTCTCTGAATGAGAGCAAGAGAGGATTCTATTTATAAAACAAGGGAACAGCGTTAGGAGGACGATATGTTTTTCTCTTCCGAAGAGGAATTGGTCTCCTCTTTGCCACCCTTAGATGAGTTCACACTCCCCACCTCTCTCCAGGGTGTTTTCCCGCCAGGACTTCACAGGCAGATCATTGAGCAGTCCCAGGATTGTATTAAAGTGTTGGATCTTGATGGGCGCATACTTTACATGAATCGTGGTGGTCAGCAGAGTATGGAGATTGATGATTTTTCTACCTGCCAGTTGGCCGAATGGCTTTCATTCTGGTCCGGAAAGGCCTTGCTCCATGCACGAGACGCGCTCGCGCTCGCTCGCCAGGGAAAGGAAGGAAAGTTTGAGGGGGAGGCCCCCACGAACAAAGGCACACCGAAGTGGTGGGAAATCACCGTCAGCCCCGTTTTCAATGAAAAAAATCAGGTGGAGTATATCCTGGTAACGTCGCGTGATAGTACAGAACGCAAACGCAGCCAGCTTGCATTCATTGAGCAAGCGCGTCTAGGGGTGCTCAATCTAGCGGTGAGTGCGGCCCTGACCCATCAAGCTACCATGCAGC
Organism: Ktedonobacteraceae bacterium; assembly: GCA_013695595.1. GTDB lineage: Bacteria > Chloroflexota > Ktedonobacteria > Ktedonobacterales > Ktedonobacteraceae > JACDAE01. The sequence goes on from JACDAE010000706.1 coordinate 3,928, forward strand.
AGATTTTGACAGGGTGCACACAAGCACTAGTTGATCATCTGGATGCTGCATTTGCTCGCATCTGGGTGCTCAACCAGAAGCAAGAAGTACTGGAACTCCAGGCCAGTTCTGGCCTCTACACCCACCTGGATGGGGGCCATGCCAGAGTACCCATGGGTGCCTTCAAAATTGGTCGCATTGCTCTGAATCGAGAACCACATTTGACCAACCACGTCATGGAAGATGAGCAGGTTCCCGAACAAGCAT
>JACDAE010000712.1 GCA_013695595.1 Ktedonobacteraceae bacterium
CGATTTGGAACCAGGGTAAGCACAAGGCCCCCGCCACCCATCCGCTCCACCCCTTACCCCTACTCCGACATTGTTCTCGGTATTGAAACGGTATTGGGTTTGCACCGGGTGACGATTATACCCGATATTTTATGTACTACAACATTTTATGCCGTTAACAACGTATCGGAAGTATGTGTCGACGTGCGTGCAACATGTTGCGCAATCTGATGAGCGGCTGCACCGGAGCCTGCAACAAAGCGGCAAATCGGGCCGAAAGTGAAGCCAGAGAGTGCACCAACAAAGTAGAGATGCGGAACGGAAGACTCAAACGAGAGAGTCTGTAAAGGAGAACCGTCCTGCGTCAACACTTTCTGGCGCAATTCAGGAGCAATAAACTGTAATGTGTCAAGATCAGCTTGATAGCCAGTACCGAGGAAGAGGTAATCGATATCGCGCGTCGTTCCATCGCTCAGCTCACAATGCAGACCTTCACCTTGTGGAGTAGCCTTTACAATACTGGTCTCAGGTGTCAGACGTACCTTGCCCTCCACGCGTGGTCGTAACCATTGAGCGCCGGCTGGACGTACAGCACGCTTATCAATTGAGTCGCGCATCTTCTCCGGGAGGCGGCTGAAGATCTGCGGATAGGCAATTACCCAATTCAACCCCGGAGGGCCAACATCACTGGGTGGATAGAAGATGTGTCGCGCCGGACCAGTGCGATCATACAACTTGCGATTAATCCAGATGATCGGGCCGCGTGCAATCACCTCGACATTTGCCCCTGCCTCATGGAGCAAAGCGGCATACTCCAGAGCGCTCTGACCTCTACCCACCACAGCAACGTTGCGCCCCTTAAATGGGGTCAGATCGGTGTGTTCCTGCGTATGAGATGCCAACGACGGTGGCAGGTTGCGGGCATACTCCGGAAGGTTGGCAAAAGGAGCGATACCCGTGGCAACAACAACATGACTGGCATCGAGGCTACGCCCATCAGCCAGCTCCATGTGGAATTGCTCTCCATCATGGGTCAACGACTGCACATATGTTGGATCAATATCGGGAACGGCATGCTCCTGGAACCAACGACAATACTCAAGAAAGAACGGGAGCGGAATCGGCCTCTGCTCATGGGAACCAATCGAAGCCGCATACTTATCGAGGGTGTATTTGCCAGCAGGATCTGAAAGGCTGGCGGCGCTCCAGAACGACTTCAGGTACATATCCGCTGGCATCTTCTGCCAGAAATCCATCGTTTTGCCAAAGACACGTGTGGGTATATTTTTTGCTCTAAGGTGTGCCGCAATCGAGAGACCATAAGGACCCGCTCCAATAACGACAGTTGTATTCGTAGGCTGCTTCACGCTAAACTTCTCCTTTGCCGCAAATCGTAATTCGTAGGATGCTTCACGCTAACTTCTTCCTTGTCGCAAATCACAAAATGTGCCTGTTTTCAGGCTACCAACGTTGCATCGTCCTTCTCTTGCATGTCCAGTTTCTCCTGGACAGCCGCCAGCACCTTCACTACTTGCAGACCAACACCACCATGCGCACGCGGCAGTAATCCTGTCCGAATAGAATTGGCAAAATCCTCACATTCTAAGCGCAATGGCTCAATCCAATCAATATGGGGGATGATACTCTCGCCAAAGCGATAAGAAACACCAGGGTCAGCATGCACATCCGCGCCCTTGTTGTAAATCTTCAGCATCTCAGCGGGATTGGTATCATCGTAAACAGCCATGCGGGCATCACCGATAATCGTCACGCGCCGAATTTTGCAGGGGTGCAACCAGCTCACATGGATATGTGCATTCATTCCATCGTCAAATTCAAGATCTAGATGTGCAACATCATGAATATGCGGTTGCAGATGTGCATGCGCCTGCACCCTCACCTGCTCAGGCGTCTTCCCCAACAGGTACAGCAGAATGGACACATCGTGTGGAGCAAGATCCCAGATCACATTGATATCATTGCGGAACAGACCCAGATTTACACGTTCCGTTTCGATGGAATAGATCTTACCCAGATCCCCACTTTGTATTAATTTACGTAACTCATTTACAGCCGGACTATATTCAAAGGTATGGCCCACCATGAGAATAAGATTCTGTTGCCGGGAAATCGCAACCAGATCTTCCGCTTCCTCAACGCTGGCGGTCAATGGCTTCTCTACAAGCACATGCTTGCCATGTAACAATGCTTCTTTCGCCAGGCGATAGTGAGTACGTACAGGCGTTGCAATCACAACAGCATCCACATTCGAGCGGAAAACATCCTCTAGCTCGGTTGTTGTCTTAATCCAGGGTTGCTGCAAAGAGATGCCCGTCAGGCGACGCTCATCAAGATCCGCAATCATAGTTACCGAGGCGTGGGGCAGTGATTCGAGGTTACGCGCAATCTTCGGACCCCAGTAGCCCCAACCAATCACAGCAAAACGGAGTTCTTTGGTTTTGGTATCCATATGTTTTCCCTTCAAAGGCATATTAACGTACCGCGTGAGAGGCCAGAGAGCTTTTCACTGCTTGAACAACATATTCATATTGCTGCTGAGTCATTTCTGGATAGATTGGTAAAGAGACGATACGCTCAGCAGCGGCTTCAGTAACGGGAAACATACCCTTTTTATATCCATAAGGAGCACATGCCTCTTGTAGATGCAAAGGCACAGGATAATGCACCCCTGTACTGACTCCCTGCTCCTGTAAGCGTTGGCGAAATTGATCTCGCTCAGGAACCTGTACGACATAGGTATAGTACACATGCTCGGCCCACGAACGTGTCACGGGAATAGTCTCGACGACATCGCGCAACTGCTCGTCATACATATGAGCCAGGGCACGCCGGGCCTGGTTCCACTGCTCCAGGTAAGGCATCTTTATCTGCAATACAGCAGCCTGCAACTCATCCAGACGGCCATTCGTCCCCATTACCTCATGCTGATATCGCACGCGAGAACCATGATCGCGAAACAAACGTAAACGCTCAGCCAGTTCCTGATCGCTCGTCACGCAGATGCCAGCCTCACCATAGGCACCCAGATTTTTACTATAATACAGGCTAAAACATCCGATATCTCCCATGCTTCCCACACGCTTCTCATGATATTTCGCCCCATGCGCCTGAGAAGCGTCTTCAATGACACGTAGTCCATGACTACGAGCAAAGTCCAATACTGGTTGCATGTCTACAGAATGGCCATACAGATGAACAGGGATGATCGCCCGTGTACGAGTTGTCAAAGCCTGGTCCAATTGGCAATAATCCAACGTATAGGTATCTGGTTCGACATCAACAAAGACCGGGGTCGCACCCACTAACGCTATCGCCTCCACCGTTGCAATAAAAGTATTCGCAACCGTGATTACTTCGTCACCAGGGCCAATATTGCAGGCACGCAATGCCAGTTCAAGTGCTTCAGTACCCGATGAGACACCTACGCCATAGGCGCTTCCGCAATATGCAGCAAAGTCTTGTTCAAATTCTTGACAGCGGGGGCCGAGAAACAACTGCATATGTTCAAGTACATCTTCAAAAGCGGCCATAACATCTTTTTTAATAGTGTGATATTGAGCTAATAAATCTACCAAAGGTACCTGCATACAAATGTACTCCTTCAACCATACTCAAACGAGGATAAAACAATCTTCCTCTTTTGCGCAAAACACTACTTCCTACATGCACCCTGACGTCGCTATTTTATGACTTAAACTACTACTGCAATCAGCTTAGCACGATCAAGTATAAATATAGCGATGAAAAAGGTTGAAAATTAGTCTCTTTACAGGAGAAAGATAGTAAAAGTAAGACCAATACCTGATCTCATTTTCAGAAATGTGAGACTCTCTTTATTCGCTATACAATGAAAAATTGTTGTACAATTTTCACGTATGGCAAAGAGCGTCGAGCAATTCACTCTTCTCCAAGGGTGACATCTTACATGTATCTTATCGGCATATTACAACTGGCTCTCCACTACTTTGTGCACCACTTCTCTACTTCGTTGGTGTATCTTCAAAAGAGAGGTCAGAAAATGTATCTTGTTGAAGTGTAAAAAAGAAGCGCCTTCATTGCGGGGGAACGTATGGCACAATCTTCTTCTATAAAAAGTGTAAACGACTTGTATAGTGCGAACACATTCAATACCTTCTGGCAGGTACTGGTTGAACACCCTATCACCCAGGAAGAGTGGAACGAGGCGGCACGGAAAGCCTTGACAGTACTCTCGATACAACAAAGTCTCCCGATCGAGGACATCCTCCCTCGCATCCTGGGGGAAACAGCATATAGCCCGAAACGTTGGCAACTTAGTGCTGCCAAGCGCTTATATTATCAGATTAAGCCATTGCTTCCTAGAACATTACGCAATTTTGGCAGACAGCACTATCGACGCAGCCAGGAGGCAAAATTTCTGCTGCAATGGCCTGTTGAAGATCGTTACGTGCGTTTCCAATTTCAGTGTCTTGACTTATTATTAGAGCAACGCGGGCTCAAATCAGTTCCCTATGTCAATTTCTGGCCCAACGATCAGCGCTATGCATTCGTCCTTACACACGATATAGAAGAAGAGCGAGGTGCAACCTTCGTAAAAGAGGTAGCTGACCTCGAAGAGCGTTATGGCTTTCGCTCCATCTTCAATTTTGTACCTGAGCGCTACCCAATAGATACCAATCTGTTACAGGATCTCAGGCAGCGCGGATTTGAGATTGGGGTCCATGGCCTCAAACACGATGGCAAGCTCTTTTCTTCACGTACCCTCTTTGAGCGCAGGGCAGCAAAGATCAATCAGTATCTGCACGCATGGGGCGCAGTTGGTTTTCGTACTCCCTATACGCATCGCAATCCAGAGTGGATGCAAGCATTGGATGTTGAATACGATCTCTCCTTTTTTGATACTGACCCCCATGAACCTCTCCCTGGTGGAACCATGAGCATATGGCCCTTCCAGCTTGGGAAATTTATGGAGCTACCCTATACGCTCACGCAGGATAATACGCTTGCCAATATCCTGTGTGCACAAACACCAAAGTTATGGACTGACAAGGTGGATTTTATTGCGCAATGGCACGGCATGGCCCTGGTAAATGTCCATCCCGACTACCTGCGTTCGCCGCTGTGCTGGAAAATTTACGAAGATTTCTTAAAAAATATGCAGGCGCGCGAAGGATATTGGCATGCATTACCGCGCGATGTCGCACGCTGGTGGCAACAGCGTATGCACTTCCAAGCCCAATATCAGAATGGGCAGTGGAATCTTGCGAGCTTACCAGGTGCCACAAGCGCTCAATTTGACCACAACTTTCAGGGAAATTCCTCTCAGCACATCTATTCATTATAGACGTGCTGATTTCCCTGCGCACTGTTTTTTACACTCATACGTTACTATACACCGATATTTCCATACGGAATAACACTGTTTTTGCACATATGGCACGTACACTTACTCTTGATAAAAACAATTAATGGTCTATCTCATGAGTAGGAGTACTGAAACGTATGAGCGTTCATGCCGCACCAATTCCAGTTCTTCACGTCGATAATAACTATCAACGTGTTAAACGTATCGTCGACGTTGTATTCACATTGCTAATCATGGTTCCGCTCTGCATCGTCACAGCCATCGTTGCGCTTGTGATCCTCCTCGATTCAAAAGGCCCGATTTTCTTTCGTCAGAAACGGGTAGGACAGAATGGAAGTGAGTTCGAGATGCTCAAGTTTCGTTCCATGTACCATAATAGCAATGATGCTCTCCATCGTAAAGCAATACATCAATTCATGAATGGCGGTTCGTTAAGCCACAAGGATGATGACAGCAAACGCTATAAATTGACAAACGACGCGCGTGTGACCAGGGTCGGTCGCTTTCTGCGCAGAACCAGCATCGATGAACTTCCCCAATTCTTCAACGTGCTGCGTGGTCATATGACCCTTGTTGGCCCACGCCCGGCGCTCCGCTACGAGGTTGAGTTATACAGCAACCACGATCATCTACGTCTGAGCGGGAAGCCGGGCCTGACTGGTCCATGGCAGGTCTATGGACGGAGCAAGGTATCCTTTCAGGAAATGGTCCAGATGGATATTGACTACCTGCATCAACAATCTGTGCGGCAAGATCTTAAACTCATCATCTTAACGGTCCCTGTTATGCTTCTCGGTCATGGAGCTGCTTAACATCCCTACCCCACCTCTACACCCCGGCCCTCAAAGGCGTCACCTTCTGAATACCTGTTGCTCTTAAATGCGAAGATACAGGCGTTCAGAAGGTGACGCCGCCTGTTTTTTTTCGACTCAAGCAACCAGTATTACAAGGAAGGTAGCCATTTAGTACCGTTACAAGGTGAACATATCTACACTCATCTGTACTTTTTTCCTACCCAACACCCCCATTTCTCAACACTTCTCATAACATTTCCAACACGTTTGTAGTGTATCATTCATAGTGCCGATACAAATAGATACAGAAGTATCGTCTACTTGCTCCCAAAGAAATGTTTTTACAGCAATGGCAAGCAAACAGTATCGATGGTATGCACCGGCAAACACCAGAAATATACCAGTGGTCTCTCATGCGGCACCTGATTGAGAGCAGATACATAGTTTATTGAGTGATCAACTCTCTTCTTGAGAGGACATAAAATCAAAGGGGGAACAATGAAACTCTTACTTGTTGATGACGATCGCGATCTAATTGAGATGCTTTCAAGCTGGTTAAAGACCGTGGGGTATGAGGTACACCGTGCCTATACCACTGAACGTGCAAAGCATATGTGGGAGGACCATGAACCCGATCTCGTGATTATAGAGACGGCGATGGAAGACGAAGACGGACTGGCGCTCTGTCGCAATATGCATACCACCTATGATACTCTGGTACTGGCTCTCACAGAAGCAACTGATGCTCAAAACGAGATTCGCTGCCTGGAGTCGGGGGTCGATGACTACCTGCGTAAACCCTTCCTACCCGGCCAGTTGCTGGCACATATTCATGCCTTAAGTAGAAGGGGCCGCGCCGCACATACAGCGCCCACGCCCTCTATCTTGACGGTGGGTCCTGTGCGTATTGATGCGGTTAGTAGTAAAGTCACCATCAATGGCAAAACCGAGTATCTGACACCAATCGAGAATAAGTTATTGCGCTTCCTGGCCATCAATGCAAATAATGTCTGTTCCGGCAGTCAGATCGTCTCGCATATCTGGGGTTTCAGCAATTATGGCGATACCCGCCTGATTAAAGCCCACATACAACATCTGCGTCAGAAAATTGAAAAGGACCCGAACAATCCTGTCTACCTCTTAACTGTACGCGGCGTTGGCTACTCGCTCGTCCATCGCTCCACAGAGGAACACGACACGAAAGAAGTTACGCGCACACTACAAGCCGCCATATAAATGTACATAACGTAGGGACCAGCTTGAGCGCGTCTAACAATTTATTGAAGAATTTACCCCGAAGACGACGATCAATAAATTGTTAGACGCGCTCAAGCTGGTCCCTACGT
>JACDAE010000727.1 GCA_013695595.1 Ktedonobacteraceae bacterium
ACTACTCTCAAAAACCGGACAGTTCCCCATGGTTGGAACCGGCGCAATACCTCCTGTGAAGCGAGACGAAGCAGCTATAGCACCAGAAATGGGTGAGAGTATGTTCTCTCCCGCATGGGCTAAAGAATCCCTGGCTCCAACACCGGAGTTCAAAAGCCTGGCTCCGAACTTTCATAGCACAGGGACACTAATAGGACCAGAACAAGGTCCAGGCACCGTTAAATTAAATGACCCGGTAAAAGTGGTCAAAGTTCCTGTGACGGGTCAGCCAGGTCAGTTTGTGACTGGTCTGCTTCCCTTTACGAAGCAATCAGAAGAAGAGCAAGACGGAAAAGAGCAGCAAAAACAAGGAAAGCGAGGCAGCAAGGCTCTCGTAAAGATAGGCATCATCGCGGCGCTCGTCGTCATCGTGCTTGGTTCTGTTGGAGCATTTTTATTTATTAATAGCCGTCCAAGCAAGCAGGCAGCGACTCAACAAGGAACAGCCCAGCAGGGCATGGCACAACAAACAGCCGTACCATCTGATCCAAGAACCCTTGCACAGATTCAGGCCACCGCAACGGCACAAGCCAACGTCATCCTGAGCGATCCATTGAACAAAAACATTCACAACTGGCTGACAACTCCGCCTAATGTCTATGCCTTCAAAAATGGTGCATACCATATTACTGACCATGGAGACACCGGCGCAGCAGTTGCCCTACCAGCCAGAACATTCGACGATCCATTGGCGTATCAGCTCACTCTACAAGAGATAAACGGAGATGACAACAACGTCAAAAATACCTTTGGCATGATTTTCCGCTTCAACCAGAATACGAAAAATGGAAAGAAAGTAACCACCTTCTACAGCTTTGAGGTTGTCAACATCAAAGGTGGCGAATACCAATTCTGGCGCTATGATGATAGCAATAAGGACAATGCCTGGACGATGATTAACGACGGGCACGTGCCGCTGGGCAATGAATATCATCAGGGGAAAGGTCAGCAGGCCACAAACACCATTAAGATATCGATGAAGGGAAACAAGTTTACCGTGACCGTCAACGGTAAGATACTGGCAAAAACTTTCCAGGATGATGCACTCAAGACGGGTACAGTCGGTATGATTGTCAATAATGACGGTACAGAAGTTGCCTACAGCAACTTGTTGCTCACACGAAGCTAATCTGTTTTCGTGTTGCACAACAAGCGAAGAGAGAAGCTTCTGGATCAAGTTCGAGTATTCAGACGCAGGTACATAGTGACGGTAAAGAGGGAGAATTGATGGAAGCAGAAGTATTGAGTGGCACAGTGTTAGGCACATGTACACTACAAAAAGTGATTGGACGGGGTGGCATGGGAGCAGTATTTCTGGCCCAGCAATCGCGGCCACGGCGTCAAGTCGCTGTTAAAGTGCTCCTGCCAATGTCAAAGCTGAAACCGAGTCAACAGGCAGCATTTTTAGCACGCTTCAGACGCGAGACCGACACAGCGGCGTCATTAGACCATCCCCATATTCTACCAGTACATGAATGTGGAGAGCGAGATGGGATGGCATATCTGGTCATGCCATACATAAGTGGGGGCACGTTACGAGATGAGTTAGAGGCACAGGGAAAGCTCCCATTTCCCCTTATCGTCAGCTATCTCGATCAAATAGCGGCTGCGCTCGATTTTGCTCATGAGCGAGGCATCATTCATAGAGACATAAAGCCAGCCAATCTTCTCATGACGACAGAGAAGCGCCTGATGTTGACTGATTTTGGTTTGGTCAAGATAATCACGGATGGTCAGCAAACGCAAAGTCCGCTCTCAGAGACCGGAATGCCGATGGGCACACCTGACTACATGTCGCCCGAACAGGTGCTGGGTGGAGAGATAGATACGCGGGCCGATATCTACTCACTAGGCATCATCTTATATCAAATGGTAACAGGTAGTGTGCCATTTAAGGGCGAGATGCCGATGAAAATTGCTATCCAGCACCTGAATACCCTGCCGCCGCAACCACGAAACCTTCGCCCTGACCTACCACTTCAGGCAGAGCAAGTTATTTTACGTGCCCTGGCCAAACGTCCTGCCGATCGCTATATGTTTGCCCGTGATCTAGCAAATGCCTTTCAACGAGCACTCGAAATGGCAGGTATACAAGTAGGAGATGCAGTGGCTGGCGCAGTGAACAATGCTACTTCAGCCCCACAAGCCTCAACGTATTCATACCCCACAGGTACAAGGCTAGCCAAAAAGCTCCTGGTGGCACACTCAGAGCAGGGCAAGGCCACAAGAGGCACCCAGGCAGATACACAACAGACAATTCCTCCTCTACCACAGAGATCTCGACAACCTTTTGCTCGCGCTACACATACACCAGCCCCAGCGGAACAACCAACCAATCAAGTGCCGCAGATTTTTCAATTCTCGCCATCGGGACCAACTCCCTCCCAACCTGCGACTAATCAGTACGATGCCACTACACCTGTGCCAGCAGTCCAGTTTAACCATGTGCCTCAAAGAGGACCATCTGAGGCAAGATCGAACGCATTTAATGGCGAGCAAAATAGCCTGAACATCAGAAGCCATGGTACAAGACCTCTGGCACCCAGTGATGGTCAAAGCGCTACCAAAGGGTCAATGGCCGGACGGCCTCAGACGATGACGCTCTCCCTCAGCGAGAGTCAACAGCCACGGGTAACAAGGCAGCTCGGTCAGGACACAGGAATGCTCTCCGCCTCAAGGGCAACTGGGACCTTGCAGCATCCCGTTGGAGAGTATAGCGGTGACACTGGTATGTTAAGGTTGCATCAACCAGTCAAGGTCGTGAAAGTGCCTGTGGCAGGGCAGCCAGGACAGTATATGACTGGTATTTTGCCAGTGCTACCACAAACTCAGACTGGCGCACTCCCCCCACCTTCACCCACACCGCAGCCTGAAGTAACATTCAAGAGCAAAGCCAAACAGTACAGCAAAATCATCATCCTGGTAACGGTCGTGCTAGTAGTTCTCTTCACCTCTGGCATCTATCTACTCACGCGACCGGCTGCACCAAAGGCAAATACAGCCACGAGGCCAGTGGGCGTTGTTAACGCAAACAATCCTAATGCAGCAGCAACGGCGAGAATAAGCGCAACAGCAACAGCAGAAGAAGCAAATCTTATTCTTGATGATCCTTTGAACGAGAATTTTCATAACTGGGCACAAGGTAGTAGACCAGGAGGACTTCATTATGAATTCAAAAATGGTGCATACCATATTCGTAATGATGGGAATGTGACAACTCTGGCCGCGCAATTTAATCTATCCATGCCTGCAAAGTATTCTTACAGCCTGACGATGCAACCCATTACAGGTGATGAAAATTCCCCTTTTAACTTCTATGGTTTGATGTTAAGATACAGCGTAGACAAAAACCAGATACCGACATTTTACTTTTTCAGCATAATTAATAATAAAGATCAGAGTAAATATCAGTTTCGTAGATATGACGGGCACAAACCAAAAGATCAGAATCCCTGGGTAGCTACACCGTTTGAGCATAATGCAGGAAAAGAGCTAAACAAAGGGAAACAGCCAAATACCGTGAAGATCATCGTTGATACTAGCCACTTCACCTTTATAGTAAACGGCAAGCAGGTTGGCGACGCACATGACGATGTATACAAAGAAACTGGAGCACTCGGCATGGGAGTAAACCAGAAGGGCAGCGAAGTGGCATTTACCAACTTCAGGCTGATTCGATTGTAGTAGAACATTTCTTTAGTCTAGAAGACACCTATTCTGAGTGGAGGGTATCGTTGATAACTATTCCTACAGCACAATCAGTCCAACTTTCTCTAACGCTTATCCAGGCCAGCCTGCCAGCCACAACACGGCTCGTCGTCCCAATTGCACTCTGGCTGGCCGGTTTTTTATGCTTGTTAAACATTGCTCTGGCAATATTTTTTCGGAGAAATCCTCCATTAGAGATTGTATCCTACGTTCTGGTGGTCGGCATCGAACTCGTCATTTTTATCCTGGCGCTAATGGCAAATATCGGTACTCTCTCTCGGCTGCCGTTCTACCTGCCACCCAGTCTACCAATTAATCAGGCGGAGATCGTCGCAGCGCTTGCCATCGGCATTGGCCTCTTTCCAGCCGCATACTGGCATCGCATCAACGTTTCTGAGCTGCCCAAGCGGATTGCAGAGGATGGAAAAACGATGAAAGACCGAGAAGATAGCGTCCATGTACGTACTGGCAAGCCCAGCGAGTGGATGAATTGAGGATTCCTCAACCGATCAAATAGAAAGCTTTTTCTTATGGGTAAAAAAAGACAGAAGCATCGAGTAGCTTCCTACCTGGCTCCTGTCTTTTTTTACCCATACATTTACCTGTGGGTTAAGGCTGGATACGTCTGTGAACACATAAATGTCATTGTCGTATAATAGTCGGGTCGCATACTCTCGACTATTCTAGACAAAGTATGAATTTGTGCTAGAGTGAGTACACATAGATGTAGTAACTAACAAAGGAATGGCAGCATGACAGTGCATCCCGAAGCAGATCCACCAGACTCTCCATTTACAATTGAGAGCTCTACTCCACCTCCTCCAGTCTTTACACAAGCAAAGTATGCAATTACAACTTCCGATCTTGAGCGCACTTTCGATCGGAAGGTGGCAGTCAAT
>JACDAE010000732.1 GCA_013695595.1 Ktedonobacteraceae bacterium
CCGTAGGCGCGAGGAAAGCGAGAATTAAATAGCCCTGTTCCATCAGGGCTTTCATTGACGCCTTCGTTGCATAGTGCTAGGATGTGCACGTGTTATGTAACCTGTCTTTCTCTTAACAAGGATGAAACCATGCATCATTTTGTACAAGCAAGCAATGAATTATTACGGAAACGCGGATATCGTCTAACCCCACAGCGGTACATGATTCTTAGCGTGATCCAGGAAGCGAACGAGCATTTAAGCGTTGAGCAGATCACTGAACGAGTGCAAGCGCGGAATCCTTATGTTAGCCTCTCGACGATTTACCGCACGCTGGAATTGCTTAAGAAGCTCAACCTCATCCATGAAAATCACCTGGGAGAACAGACGCATTATGAAGCGGCAGATGGTCTTGCCCATCATCACCTTGTGTGTCGTAAGTGTCACGCGACTATTCACCTTGATGAGGCGCTACTGGGTGATCTCCATCGAGAACTGGAGGCGAAATATCATTATCATGGGCTAACCCTCAATCTGGATGCGGCTGGCTATTGTGCCTCCTGCTGGCGAGCGCTGCAAAAGGAGGGGGAGATGTTAGAAGCGCAAGAGGAGGTACAAGATCTGGTAGAACCTTCAGAATACCTTCCTCAAGCGCCAGAAGCTCACTATCAGCAAGGGCAAAGCCAGCAGGTAGACAAGTAACAAATAGTTGAGCACATTTACATGAAAGAAGAAGAGCAGCGCAATCGCTGCATAGAAAAGCATGCGGCTGGGACGTACAATCCAGCGCGAAGAAACATGCAGCATAGTATGGAAAATTAACAAAGTCACCAGCGCCGTATAGACATACACAAACAAGATCGCAAGCACAGGGTGAACAGAACCGCGCCATACCATACCTGCCATGATAAAAGCCACCGCCATCTGATCACAAAACGCATCTGTGAATGATCCACGCGCCGTTGCAACGCCCTTTAAACGCGCCTCGACCCCATCCAATCCATCACAAATAATCGAGGCAATGAGCAACCAGAAGGCAATAGTAAAATTAACAGGGGCAAGCACACAAAAGGCGATGCTGAGTGCAACAGAGAGGTATGAGAGGAGGTCTGCGCTGATACCAAGGTATGCAAGCAAGCGCGCAATAGGAGATAGCACCTGCTGACGTATCTTTTGCCAAGGAACAAGGAACCGTGCTTCGTCTTCGCTATAAATGCTCCCAAATTTTTGTTTGAGTTTCTGCATAGCTACCCTCGACTACTGTCATTTTATACTCATTATACACTAAGACAGACATTAATAATCATAAATGGGCAGCTTACGTTTTGGCTATTCGATCGACAGCTATCGATACTTTGCAGGTACGTTCACCGTAAAATCGGTGCATCCAGGCCCTCTCTGCAACATCCCAGACTGGCAACAGTATGTGGCACTGGCGGCAGGAGGCTGCTGCGCTTTTACTAATCCTTTGCTGAATATATCGTTGTACATATTTTTCACCATAGGCGCATTCACGTTTCCGCCCTCGCCTCCATTCTCCTTCATGGCAACAATGGTGAGAGCTGGCATCTGATTGGGATTCTGAAATCGAATAGGGGGCTGAGGTAATTAACCAGGAATGCGCTGACTGGTTACCACTTAGCTGAGCGGTTCCCGTCTTCGCAATGATATCCCATGATGATTCTTGCAACGCCACGCCAGGGATTGAACCAGAGCCGCACTGCGTAACACTATACATCGATTTCAAAGCCTGCAGTGCGGTCGTAGTTGAAACCTGACGATCGCCCAGTGTTTGAGGCTGGTTTTGCACAAGTGGAGTTTTGTTTGGGTCAACGATCTTCGAGACCAGTCTGGGCTGCATCAACTGCCCACCATTGGCTGGAATATCATCAATCAGCGACATCTGGAACGGTGTAACAAGAACTTGTCCCTGTCCAAAGGCAGCATCTACGAGCAGATTTGTATTGAGCGGAGTATTCGGATTATTCACCTGACTCACCGTCACTGGTAGATCAAACGGAATATTTTGAGTGACATAAAAACGTTTGACATATTGCAACCAGGTATCTACCCCGATATCTACGCCTGTCTGAGCAAATATAACATTATCGGAATGGGTATAACCATATTCTGTTGTGACAGGAACACGATAGGTATACCTTAGCACATTGCTACCGACATTATTCACTCCAACGACGTGATTGCCGAGCGGCAAAGGCCCAAAAGTCTGAGCTAGGTTGAAGCCGTGATCCAGTGGCACCTTTCCTGAATCGATGCCTGCCATTAACGCCGCCGTTTTGAAGACAGATCCTGGCACATAATCGAATTGAACAGGTCGCTCGATAAGAGGGCGGTCGGGATCTGTATCCATTTGATGAAAGTATGTCAGGTTCTTATTAGCAAGAGTCTGCACCATCTTATTGGGATCAAACGAGGGGCGGCTTACCATGGCTAATACATCACCTGTATGAGGATCGGTCACAATCACAGAACCGCGATTGGTTGCAAAGGCCTTGTCATTATCGATTACAACCACCGTATCAAAATCTTTGTTGACCAGACGCTGAATACGTACATCGATGGTCAGATAAATATCATCACCAACAGGAGGACGGTGTAGCATCTTATTCGCCATATTATTCAGTTCTGTCAAACCCACCTGACCATTCAAATAGGAATTAAATTGTGCTTCAATCCCTGTAATTCGATAGCCGGGTGCATAATAACCAATCAGCCCCGCCAGAGATGGCTCCGTATAATGACGAATATAATTACCGTTACCTGTAGGAATCGTTTCCGCCAACAACACACCATTCTTATCAAAGATACGGCCCCGTTTGGGAGCACTATCTGGCAGATTCACACGATTGTTATGCGGGTTAGCACTTACCTGTTGTGCCACTATCACCTGCCAGTAAACTAATCCGGCACTCAGAGCCATAAATAATACAACAAACAACAATGTCAGCTTACGTATACTTGCACTCAGATTCATATCTTCCTCTATTCATAAACTTATCTTGTGGAATGTATAATGATCTGGTCACAGCCTGGGCAATGTTTATGCAACAATTTCGCGTCGAGGCTAAGAAGTACGTAAATTAAGAAGAGGCAAGAGGAGTTCTAAAGCAATAGACTCCTCTTTATTTAAGGTTAATTCCTACTGGAGATTTGCAGGTACGTTGGCAACCACGTTTGGACATCCTACCTGCAACATACCCGACTGGCAGCAATAATTTATACTGGCGGCGGGTGGTTGCTGCGCTTTTACCAACCCTTGACTAAATATATCGTTGTACATATTTTTCACCATAGGCGCGTTTGCGCCACCACCTTCACCACCATTTTCTTTCATGGCCAGAATAGTGAGCGCAGGCATCTGGTTGGGATTTTGTACTGAGTAAGGAGCTGCGGTTAGTAGCCAGGAATGTGCTGGTTGATTACCACCTAGCTGTGCAGTTCCCGTCTTCGCAATAATGCCCCAGGGAGACTGATTCAAGTTCACACCGGCAACCAGGCCTGAACCACACTGCGTAACACTATACATTGATTGCAAAGCCTGCTGAGCCACCGTAGTTGAAACCTGGCGATCTCCCAGGGTCTGAGGCTGATTCTGGACAATCGGAGTTTTGTTTGGGTCAACGATCTTTGAGACCAGCCTGGGTTGCATTAACTGGCCGCCATTAGCTGCGACGTCATCGATCAGCGACATCTGGAATGGCGTGATAAGATCCTGCCCCTGTCCAAAGGCATCATCAGCCAACAGATTCGTATCCAGAGGAGTATTGGCGTTGTTGACAGTACTCACATTAACAGGCAGGTCAAATGGAATATTTTGAGTAACATAAAAACGCTTGTTATATTGCAACCACGAATCCACTCCGGTTTCTGCACCGATCTGAGCAAATATAACATTATCG
>JACDAE010000756.1 GCA_013695595.1 Ktedonobacteraceae bacterium
CCCTACAGTGATGGTGGTCCCGATGCGAAAATCTGAGTCACACCCAATAAGGGGGGAGGGGGAAAATATGTTTCTCTCAATTATTTGGGAAGAAACGGCGTGAATATGCATCAAATAAACGTATTACCGCATATTCAGTAGGGATCCAGTTTGACCGCATGCGCGATTCATCGACCTGGGGGCGCACGGTCAATAAATGGCGGATGCGGTCAAACCGCATCCTTACCGATATCGCACATTTCCTGATATCTGGAGTGTCTATTGGGGAATATGCGCATAAGTTGGAGTCAATATGGCCAGCACAGGCCCCTACTCCAATTCCCAAAGATTCCCCTGGAAGGGCGGAGATTTGTAACGAATATAGGTGTTTACCCCTCTTATTCTTCTGGGTTTTCTTCGACACGGATGCGGCCATGTACAACGTTGGATGTGGGCGTATATGCGGGAGGATCCCATTCAAATGTCACCTTCTGACGTCTAATGGGAACATCCGTTTGCAATTTATCTGATCCACCCTCGCGTGTCAGTAGCACCTGCATTTGCTGCTCATCGACCTCCAGGCGCTTCGAAATGACGGAGAGGACTTCCGCTCTAATCATCTCAAGCACTTCCGGGTTCACTTTCAAACGATCGTGAACGAGTACTACTTTTAAGCGTTCTTTCGCCATCTCACCTGGCGTTGGCTTCTTACGACCAACCATAAACTCAAAAACACCCATTGCTTTCCCCCTTACGACGACTGAGAACGTACCCCTGCTGGGCCAATACCAACCATGCGTCGTAAACGTTCCAGGAGCGTGGGAGAGTCTTCGACTTCATCGAGCGGAATCTCTTCGCCCAGAATGCGTTGCGCGGCATTCAGAAAAGCACGCCCGGCCCGCGACCGTTTATCATAGACAGCTGGTTCGCCTCTATTGGTAGCAACAATAATCGCTTCATCTTCTGGAATAATACCGAGCAGATCGATACTCAACACTTCTAGCACATCCGCCACATCCATCATATCCCCGCGCCGCACCATTTCTGGTCGCAAGCGATTGAGGATCAAGCGTGGCTCCGGCTTTCCTGCCGCCTCAACCAATCCGATAATTCTATCTGCATCACGTACAGAGGCCATTTCGGGATTAGCGACGATTACGATCTCATCTGCACCTACAATGGCGTTACGAAATCCTTGCTCAATACCTGCGGGCGAGTCAATCACCACAAAATCAAATTCCTGGCGCAGTTGCTGACAGAGTTGCTCCATTTGCACGCTATTTACGGCATTCTTATCCCGCGTCTGCGCCGCAGGTAACAAATACATTTCTGGCAAACGCTTATCTTTGATCAATGCCTGGCGCAAACGACATTGTCCTTCAACGACATCAACGAGATCATAGACGATCCGATTCTCCAGACCCAATACAGCATCCAGATTGCGCAGACCAATATCTGAGTCCACTACAGCTACCCTCTTCCCCTGCATGGCAAGGGCAGATCCAAGATTAGCTGTTGTTGTCGTCTTCCCAACCCCCCCTTTGCCTGATGTGATGGTGATTACCCGGCTGTCCATACGCTACTCCCTACTGCTGCTTCCATTGATCTTTTTTGCTTACCTTATCTATACTTCTATGATAGAAAGCTTATCGATCCTGGATGCTTCTTTTGATCCATTTCAGGACACTGCAATTTAGGATACTACAATACATAAAATAAAAACTGTTTCCAAAGATATCTCTTTGTCTCTTCACCATGGAACACCCAATCAGTATACCATGAAATCTTTCCATGCAAAGTGTGTTCTCACCTCATGGTGTCAAAAGACTCTGGATGTTACTGACTCATATCTTTAGTATACGTATCGTATGCAATTTCTAGCAGTCTATTCCTTGCTGGTATGGGATAGCATTACTATTTGCGTGGAGAACGCCCGCTCACCCACGTCTCGACAACAATCTGTTCTTGTTTGATGATAGCGACCTCTGGTCGTGGTTGCGCCGTAAATCCTTCCGGCGGACGGGAGAGAAGATGGGCAATACGTACCTGAACCGGTGATAATTGAAGTGCGCATACCATCGCCTGTTCATTATCTGGATAGCCAGCATGGACCATCCCCCGTAAAACGCCCCAGACGATGATGTCGCCACCCGCCACAATCTCCGCACCTGGATTTACATCGCCTAATACTACAACGTTACTTTTATGATGAATCGCCTGCCCCGAACGTATGGTACGTCTCAAGAACAGTGTATCCTCGGACTCCCTCGGATCACGCTGGACCTGGAGTTCGCCTGGTTGATCCTGTGGCTCCTCTAATGGTAACGTAATTGTCCTTGCCTCTCTGATCACCTCTGTCACTTGCTCCTGTGACCTGATCGACATCTGATAATGCGCAAGAAGGCTCTCAAGTTGCACACGTTCATTTACACGCAAATTCCGCCGACTGGTATCTACCGTCAGGGCTGCACCACGAAAAAACGCTGGCGCTTCTGACAACCGATCTGCCAATGCGTTTAGTAGATCAACGAAAGGCGTCTCAGGCTCCAGGGTCAGGAGCAAACCACTACGTGTTCCTTTAATGGTAATATATCCTTGCACAGACCGTGTTTCCTCCCTTTCCAGCCTGCCTGACGGTGTTCGTGCCACCGACGTTTCTCTACCCGAGTTGTCCTCCATACACAAACTCCCCATTCGTTCTGGAAGCAGGATGTAGAAAACGATACTTTGTAGCTTCAAACGCAATGTATATGCGTACATATACACCTCAATACCTACAGTATAAGCATGAAACTATCAAAACGCAATAGGATAGGAACCTCTATAGCCTGATTGGAATATATGCACCAATGGTGAGCTTGCTGATCTTTCCATAACGTACCATAATAACAGAGGCTATTACAGAAATTACAATGAAAAGGAGGCTATGCTCAGCCGTTAAGACTGAGCGCTACACCATATGAACTTTCCTACCACACGTGAGCATGTACTCACATACGGTAACACAACGATAGGCGTGATCCCCGAGATATGCCTGGTCTCACACTTTCAGGTCGGTCCCTGGGAGGTCCTTTATCGGCCATCTCAAACGGGTAACGTGAAACGTTGGGGCCTGCCGCTCATGATCCCTAACTTTTCGCGGCTTAAAGATGGCATCTTTCAAGACAAAGGAACAACGCTGCCCATCCACGGTTTCGGTCGTACTATGCCCTGGACCGTTATAGAACAGACCGCGGCGAGCATCACTATTCAATTAGCCAGTAGCGATGCTACACGCCCCCATTATCCTTATGAGTTTACCTTTACGGCCCAGATAACTGCTGGTGAAGGGACGCTCACTTATCTCTTGACGATGGAGAATGGCAGCGCTGAAGTTATGCCCATCGCTCCTGGCTTCCATCCCTACTTCACAGTCGAGCAAGCTGTCAAGTCACGTATTGAAACCGATGGCCCTCCTGGCTTCGCTGTTTCAGCATTTCAATGGGATACTCAGCCACCGGACAATCCCTATCCATTCCCTCATTCTGTAACCGTCCAGATTCCTGGCCGTGGTATGCTCACGATTGCAGAACTTCCAGATAATGGCAATTATTCTCTTTCAACCATACAAGTCTGGTCGGAAGCAGTGACCGCGCCCGATCATGACTTTATCTGTTTTGAACCCGTTGTTACTGCTGAAGATGGCCTCAATCGTCCAGCCGATCGTCTAAATATTCCACCACATGGTTCACATCAGATCATCCTGCAATTCAGAGCACAAAACAGGTAAAAAACAATAATGCAAGCACAGAGAGGATGCATTTACGAGGCTCTGGCGAATGCATCCTCTCCATGTAGGGTTTTATTCAACATTTTCCTCTCCGCAACGTATAGAACAGCAGAGAGTATTTCGTCCCGCTCCTGTGAGATGAGCGTTTGCCCTCTTTGTTGCCAGACGTGCCGCATAGCGAGAAATTTCAAGAGATGACACTTGCTTACTTATAGAATCATGAGTGTCATCCTACAAAGAATACTGAGAAAACTACCCTATGCGTGCATTTCCAACATCGGTAAGATATAATAAGTATGTTGCCTCCCTATAGTCTATGCGATGGGATGGCTCTATCTTCCCAGCGTACATGTGTCGTGGGATGAAGCAGATCGAAGGCCCAGAAAGCAGGTACTTCACATGAGTAAACAGCCGGAAAATAGATACTGGCTACAAAATAATAATGAGAGGCAGCAACCGCGCCAGGGACCATCAGGGCGACCAAATGGGCAGACACCACAAACCCGTCCATCAAATAACCTGAACCGCTGGCTTATGCTCGTGGTTGGTATCCTTCTCGTTGTGTATATTGTAAACTGGTTTAATAGTACGAGCCAGAGCAACAGTACTCCGCAACGTGTAGAACTCACCTACACACAATTTTATAATCAGATCGCGACAAAAAATGTTAAAACTGCAACCATTCTAGGGCAGACAGACATCACTGGAACGCTGGATAATGCGGTAAGTGGTCAGACGCAATACCATGTCTACCAGTTACCAAATGGTGATCCCGATCTGGCTTCAAAGCTTAACGCCGCTGGAGCGGTGGTCTATGTACAGCCACCAGCCGATAATTCGTTCTGGCTGACCCTCCTGCTCGATTTTCTGCCCTGGCTTTTCTTGATTGGTGCAATCTTTTTCTTCAGCCGGCGCGCAACGCAGGGACAACAGGGTATCTTTAGCTTCGGAAAGAGCCGGGCAAAGCTAATTCTGGAAGACCGCCCAAGCACGACGTTTGCGGACGTTGCGGGTGTAGATGAATCAAAGTATGAGTTGCAAGAGGTCGTTGAGTTCCTGAAAACGCCTCAGAAGTTTCAGCGCCTGGGAGGCAAAATTCCACGTGGTGTTCTGCTTGTAGGCCCTCCGGGTACAGGTAAAACTCTGCTGGCTCGTGCAGTCGCTGGCGAGGCTGGCGTTCCGTTCTTCTCAATGTCCGGCTCTGAGTTTGTCGAAGTTCTGGTTGGTGTAGGAGCCAGTCGCGTGCGTGATCTGTTTGATCAGGCGAAGAAAACTTCACCGAGCATTATCTTTATCGATGAAATTGATGCCGTAGGTCGCCAACGTGGCTCCAGCATCAACACAAACGATGAGCGTGAGCAGACACTGAACCAGTTGCTGGTGGAAATGGATGGTTTTGATAATCGTCAAGCAGTCGTGGTTATCGCTGCGACGAACCGTCCCGATGGCCTGGACCAGGCTCTCCTGCGTCCTGGTCGTTTCGATCGCCGTGTGACCGTTGATCGGCCCGATTGGAACGGACGCCTTGCGATCCTTAAAATCCATTCGCGCAATGTTCCTCTATCATCTGATATCGATCTGACAAAAGTGGCACGGAGCACGACTGGTATGGTAGGTGCGGATCTGGCGAATCTGGTCAATGAGGCCGCTCTCCTGGCGGCAAAACGGAACCAGGATGCCGTGACACAGCCAAACTTTGAAGAGGCACTGGACAAGATTCTGCTTGGTGCCGAACGTCCATTAGTGCTGAGTGATGAGGATCTCACGGTCACCGCTTATCATGAAGGTGGACACGCCCTGGCAGGACTGATCTCTGAAGGCGCTGATCCTGTAACGAAGGTTACGATTGTACCTCGCGGACAGGCTCTCGGCGTTACAATGTCGACACCGCTTGATGATCGCTATAACTATTCGAAAGAATACCTGATGGTGCAGATTGTGACCGCGCTTGGAGGTCGTGCTGCTGAACAGGTTGTGTTTGGCAAGGTGACGACGGGTGCGGAAAACGACCTGCAACGCGTGACCGCGATCGCTCGCCAGATGGTATCCCGCTGGGGCATGAGTGAACGCCTGGGTACGATCTCGTTTAGCGAACGCCAGAGTCCATTCTCAGGTGGCGGTGATACAGGCGCACCTTCAAATTATAGTGAAGAGACAGCCGAGTTGATTGATGAGGAAGTTGATCGTATTGTGCGCTCCTCTTATGCAAAAACGGTTGATTTGTTGACCACATACCGGCCAACCCTCGATCGTATCGCGCAAGAATTGCGTCGCAAGGAAACAATCGACTCTAAACAATTACTGAGCATCATGGAGGAGACGGCGGCACCAATCTCATCTACACAGTTCTCGCCGGATCCTATTCAACCAAATGTTATCCTGGCACCAACACCACCGGCTATACAGCCTGGCACGACTGAAACTCAGTAGTACAGCATCGCATAGGGGCATCGTTTTGATAACCCCTATGCGGTTCCCGTATTTTCCAAAAAAGTGCGCATACCTGGGTAGTCCTTCATGACCGTATCAACCATTTCTTCTGTTAACATCATAAATGTCCCCTGCGCCTCTGCCAGAATAATGGTTTCATCATCGGCAAGCGTCAATACACCTTGTGCCTGGAGCATACGATTTCGCACGATGCCAGGAGTTGCACGAACGCGCAGAAGCGGTCCATAGGGCACGTTACGCCGATATCGTACTTCCAGGCGTCCCGTCATACTCCATGCAGGATGCTCAGTGAGCAAAGATGTTCGGTTCAATGCTTCATCCAGGACAGCAGCAACAATACCACCATGGATAATCCCCGGAAACCCCTGATGCTCTTCATGCGGTTGAAAGTCTGAAACAACCGTCCCTTTATCCTGACGGAAGACCATGTGTAGCCCATAGGGGTTACGTAAACCACAGGCAAAACAAAGCTGATAATCTGTAGTATCGTTCAATTCCATTGTTTTTTACACAACTCTCTCTACTCAAAATTATTGCTAAAAGTCTATCACATGGGAATGAGAAGCGGCAAAAAATACGAGTCCAGGGCTATGTACCCTTTGCTCCACTCTCAACCGTATTACTATTTAGTGATATAATATACCCCCAAGAGGCTACGTAAAACAGCGCATTGTGCGTTTTGCATCAGCGCACCTATCTTTTAGCGTTAGCGCAAACCGTAATGATGTCGACGTAGACATACTTAATTAGCGAATGCGAGGAAAACATTATGACAAAAACAGCAACCATCGAGCCTGAAGCATCACAAAAGGATGAAACAAGGCAACAGCGTAAGAAGCAAGCAAGAAAAGAAGCAAAAACTATGCTCAAGATAGAGCGTGCAAAAAAAGATGTCAAAAAAGCCCAAAAGAAAATGACCCGCGCACAATCTACCTTTGATGAGAGCCAGGCGCATTTGCACGATCTTGAAGAGAAATTACAGCAAATCCGTTCGCCTCAGGAACCTGCGGTCGAGGAGACACCAACCTACCAGGCTCCATCAGAAGAGTTACCAGAACTTCAACCAGAAGATTTTAAGACGCAAGAAGCGGTCGATGAAGCGTATCAAGAGCCATTGCTTCTTGAAAATACCTCTTCTGAAGAGCAGCCTCTTACAGAAAGCGATACAAGTGTATCAACAGACCCTGAATTAACGACTCCTTCTACAGAGGCTAGCATAGAGACGGATACGACAACAAGCGAGACCACTTCTTCATCAGACGAGTATCAGAGTCCTGAAGATGCGTCCGTTTCAGGCACACACGGCTACAGCACCTGGCAGGAAGAGCATTCTCAGGCAGAAAATCAATAAGCATCGACAGTTTGTGAATCGATACGACGATTTTTCAGGATTGATTTTGCGTAACAAAAATACGTATTCATAGGAACATACATTTTTATGAATACGTATTGTGATTTTAGACCACCTGAAAGTTAATGAGCTGTTTTATGGTGTTGAAACACATGAAAGAGGCTTTTACCTGTATCCCATTTAGGAGTAAGCACACCACGCTCCTTCAATTTGAGGTATATCCATAAAGCTATACCTAACAACAAACCGCCAAACAGATACCCACCAAGTACATCGCTGGCCCAGTGATCGCCCAGGTAGATACGTGATGGACCCACCAGAACAACAAAGAGGGCCGGAATAATCAGTAAGACATAATGCCACCAGCGGTCTCTTCTAAACAGGATCAGGCCCAATGAGAATAATAATCCCCAAAAGGCAACATATGACATAACGTGACCACTGGGAAAGCTCTGTCCCGTTGCATACTGGATGATAGTAACCGATTGGGTCGTAGGACGTGGACGGCTCACAAGCAATTTGATCAATGTGTTTGTAATGCCACTAACAACAGAAAGCCCGACAATGAATAAGGCTTCCAGGCGGAGACGCACAATCCAAAAGCATAACGCCGTCACAAAAATGAGCAGGGTAAAAATGATGGCCTGATTTCCTAAAAAGCTCACTGCAATCATAAAGCCTTTAAGCCAGGGAGTCTGATTTTCTTGAAATTCTCGTGTAATGGTTACATCTACAGGTAAAATTGGATTATAGTGAACGAACCAGGCCAATAATGCGAAAAGTGCGAATTGCACGATATAAACGATGATAAGCACTTGCGCGCGACGCGAGGCGCGATACCAGGGGGCACGGCTCTCTTCCACCTCTTGCTGCGCTTGCTCTACCATATTCTGTACGTTTGCTTCGACTTTAGCCTGGATCGGTTCTTTTCCAGATTGCTCTGGCATATTCTTCTCCTAACCTCGTATCTCTTCTAAAAGGTCACATTGACACGTCTCATATCCAAAGGGATTAATAGTATTACGTTTATTCACAGAAAAATGTTTCTAGTACTTAACTGATTAACTTCATCTCCGCCAATATATTGACGAACGCAACCTCCTATGGCTATAGTATAACTGTGGAAAGTGAGAAGAAAATGAACTCAAGTATAAGAGAAATCCGCTCCGCTCGACCTGAAGACCGTGAACCTGTGCTAGCTTTCTGTAAAAATACCTGGTCATGGGGCGACTATATTGAATATCAGTGGGACAATTGGCTGCATAATCCCAACGGTCAACTATTCGTTGCGACGCTCGATGGACAACCAGTGGGCATTGTTTTTATACTCATGATAACGGCTCAAGACGCCTGGTTACAAGGATTACGCGTCGATCCGCAGTTTCGACGGCAAGGATTGGCAGAGGAACTGAATAATGCAGCTCTACTCGAAGCCATGCAGCGCGGTGCTACCTATGCACGTCTGCTTATTGAGTCTGACAATGCCCCATCCATCAGGGTCGCCGAACGCATTCTCATGCGCAAGGTTGCGGGCTTCTCTCTCCTTACCGCTACACCGCAGCTCAATACTCTACGTGCTTCCCAGGAGAGAACACAACTGGCGACATCCGCTGACATGGATGATATTATTGATTACTTGAATGTCTCCAATATCTTTCCCCTTTCGGGTGGTCTGTATTATACAGGCTGGATCGCTTATCCTATCACTGCTACCTTGCTTGAGTCAAAGATTAATGCTCAACAGGTCTACCTCTTACGACGCTGGAACCGCCTGGATGGTCTGGCTATTGCTGAGATACGCACGGAGCGCCAGGGGCCGCAACTCTCTATCGGGTATATTGACGGCACTGCTATTGAACCCATTAGCTTGATTGCTTACGACCTGCGGCGTCAACTGCCTGCTTTACACGCGGACTCTATCCGTGCCTATGTTCCCGATATCATGCTGCTACGCGAAGCTCTGACCGGCGTTGAATATGAATGGGATGGGAGCTTTTTTTATACATACGAGCGAGGATTAAAATAAAAAGGGAAGAAGAGAACAAAGCTCTTCTTCTCTTTTTTTATGAGCCTCAGGATTAGCCAGCCAGTTCAGCACGCCGTGCTTGCAATTTGCTCACACGTTCTTCTTGAGCAGCCAATCGCTCACGTTCTTTTTCAACTACTTCGGGTTTGGCCCTTGTGACGAAATTCTCATTCGCTAACTTGGCTTGCAAGCGTACAATCTCTTGCTGAGCCTGCACAACCTCTTTATCGAGACGTTGCAGTTCTTTGCCAATATCAAGCATACCAGCCAGCGGTAGATAAATCTCTACAGCGCCCGCAAGCAGGCTCATGGCCTGCTGAGGCTTCTCTACCACTACCGTGTGCAACTCCGGCTTCTCTACACGTGCCAGGAACTCGATGAGCGGAACCTGAGCTGCAAACACGTCGAGCAAGTCTCCTACCGCCAGAATGGCTGGAATGCGCCGAGATTGCTCAACATTCATCTGGTTGCGTGCATCACGAATACGTGTAATCACTTCCTGCAATAACGTAAACTGCTCCTCAGCTTCGTCATCGATCGCCAGCATCGCAGCATACGGCCAGGATGCAACGATCAATGCAGATGCAGGCCAACGTTCAGGTGTAGGCTCGCTCGTCTGATAGAGATGCTGCCAGACCTCTTCGGTAACAAATGGCATGAAGGGATGGAGCAGGCGCAGGCTCTGATCAAGGACCATACGCAGAATACCAGCCGTCGAGTGACGAGCACGCTCATCCCCCTGCATCTGGACTTTCGCGGCCTCCACATACCAGTCGCAGTAGTCAGACCAGAAGAACTCATTGATCTGTCGCCCTGCCTCGCCGAGCTGGAACTCGTCGATCAGACGCGTCACTGATTGCGTCAATTTTGTCAATCGATGCAAGATCCAGCGATCCGCCAGCGTCTGAGGCTCTACTTCATTGAGGGCAGGCACGCCACCACCAATTTCAGCAGTCGTCATAAGTACAAAGCGCGAAGCGTTCCAGATCTTATTTGCAAAGTTGCGATTCCCCACAATCCGCTCTTCCACCAGCTTCATATCGTTACCAGGCGTACTACTTGTTGCCAATGTAAAGCGCAATGCGTCGGTACCATACTGATCCATCACCTCCAGCGGATCAGTAACATTTCCCTTCGACTTACTCATCTTTTCACCCTTCGCGTCGCGTACCAGCCCATGCAGGTAGATGGTATCGAAGGGAACAGTACCCATAAAGTGAATACCCGCCATGACCATACGCGCTACCCAGAAGAAGATTATGTCGTAACCCGTCTCCATGACCGAAGTGGGATAGTAGCGTAACAGATCATGCGTTTCCTCCGGCCAGCCAAGCGTGCTAAAGGGCCATAGCCAGGAGCTAAACCAGGTATCCAGAACATCTTCGTCCTGATGAATGCTGGTGCTATCACAATGAGCACAATTTGTGGGATCCTCGCGGCTCACCGTCATCTGCCCACACGTATCACAATACCAGACAGGTATGCGATGCCCCCACCAGAGCTGGCGCGATATAGTCCAGTCGTGAATATTCTCCAACCAGTCGGTATAGACTTTTTCGAAGCGTTCCGGCACAACTTTGATCAGGCCATACTTTACCGCAGCTAGAGCTGGAGTCGCCAATGGCATCATCTTGACGAACCATTGCAATGAGATCAATGGCTCAACAACCGTATTACAACGCTGACAAAGACCTAACGGCACCGTATACTCTTCAATCTTGTCGATCAGACCAAGTTTCTCAAGATCAGCCACCAGATTCTTGCGCGCCTCGTAGCGGTCCTGCCCCACATAGGGACCAGCCTCTGCCGTCATCTTCGCGTCAAATCCGATCACCTGGATCGCGAGCAAAGAATGGCGCTGTCCAATCTCGAAGTCGGTTGGATCATGAGCAGGTGTGACCTTGACGGCCCCGGTACCAAATGCGGCATCGACCGCTTCGTCGGCAACAATCGGAATCTCACGCCCGACGATTGGTAAGATCGCATGGCGTCCGATCAGATCTTTGTAGCGTGTATCCTTAGGGTTGACCGCTACCGCAGTATCGCCCAGAATCGTCTCAGGCCGCGTTGTCGCAACATGGATATATTCAGTTGGATCTGCATCGTGCCCTTCTAATGGTTTTAGAGGATAACGTACGTAGGTCAATGTTCCCGGTGTATCAACATGATTGACTTCTAGATCAGAGATAGCACTCATGCAGCGCGGGCACCAGTTAATGATACGCTTTCCACGATAGATCAGCCCTTCTTCGTAGAGACGTACAAAGACTTCGCGCACTGACGTTGATAATCCATCATCCAATGTAAAACGTTCCCGTGACCAGTCACATGAAGCTCCGAGGCGACGATGCTGGTTCTGAATACGACTTTTATACTGTCCCACCCAGGCCCAGACGCGCTCTAAGAACGCCTCACGTCCGATCTCATGGCGATCGGTACCTTCTTGCGCAAGCAAGCGCTCTACGACTGTCTGAGTGGCAATACCAGCATGATCCTCGCCAGGCACCCAGAGCGTCTCATCACCTTTCATGCGATGATAGCGCACGAGAATATCTTCAACGGTTGAGGTAATCGCATGACCAAGGTGGAGTGCTCCTGTGACATTAGGCGGTGGCATGCTGATGACAAATGGCTTGCGTGTAGGATTTGGGCGAGGTTTGAAGTACCCTCCTTCTTCCCAAAATTGGTACCATTTGCCTTCGACGGCCTGTGGCTCATACGTTTTAGGTAGTGTCGCGGCGGACGGTGTAGCATCCGCCTCATTATTCTTTTCCTGCTCTATCATATTTTTCTCCTGAAGTCCGAGTCCATAAAAAAAGCCCCTCCCCGTCAAGGACGAGAAAGGACATGCTCGTGGTACCACCTTGTTTCGATCAATTCGCCATAAAATATATACTCATTTTTAGAGAATGATCCTCAAAAGTGCGTTAACGGGCACACCGTGGAAATATTTCATTTCCAGTCTCACAGGCGACCTTCAGTATGTTCCACCGAGGAAGATTCACAGCCTTTGATCTCCCCTCTCTTGCGGCAACCCGTACCTACTCCTCCTGCTCCTCGTCTCTTTGTTTATTAAAATCAGTTTATCGAGTATTCTAACAATTGTCAAGCATGTGATTATTCCGAAGCTCAGGCATATGTAAGAAAGCAGTGGTTAAGAAATCTTTACCACGGTTAAGACTTCTTAACCTTGCGTTGTGTCAGCTTCACAATGGTCCAGCGATACAACCAGATCAAAGCTACAAAGCAATTTATTAAAGAATTCCTTTCCTTTCTCCGATATATAGAAGCAGGCATAAGGAATAGATCATTAGTACCGTTTAGTAGGGAACGTAACTGACTATAGCCCATAATGTTTCATCATGTTACTGCTCATATTACGTCCCGTTACTTAAGTTAAGAACAGAAATTTTTTGAAGAACTTATCTATGAATATAGGATTGGTACATCCTTGTATTGTAATTTAGGCCTGTAGGAGGAATACGAGTGAAAATCATGGTGGCGGACGACGACCGCGACATGGTAGACATGCTAAGCTATTGGCTCAAAGGACACGGCTATGACGTGGTGCGGGCATTTGACGGGGAGCAGGCTATCAAACGTTGGCGCGAGACATTACCCGATCTCGTCATCTTAGATATTCAAATGCCTAAGCTCGATGGTTTTGAAGTATGTCGCCAGATGAGAAGCGAAACCAATGCGATGGTGTTAATCTTGACTGCACATGATCGCGAAGACGACGAAGTACGTGGCCTGGAACTGGGTGCCGATGATTATCTACGTAAACCATTTAGCCCACGACAACTCCTTGCACGTATTAAAGCTATTATGCGACGCTCCTCCAGTACACGAGGCACTTCTGGATCGTCGATGACGACCGTAGGGCCGATCACCCTGGATGCAATGCGCCATGAGGTCACCAGAGATGGCTCTAAAGTCAGGCTCACACCGACCGAGAGCCGATTGCTTCACCTGCTGATTACGCATACAGGACAGGTGTTGACAACGGACATGATTATCGAGCGCGTCTGGGGCTACGATGAAGCTGGCGACTCAGGCCTTGTGAAAACTCACATTCGCCACCTGCGTCAGAAAGTTGAACCGGACCCTAATACGCCACAATTTATTATGACGGTTCCAGGTGTGGGATATACCTTTACCGCTCCTGTTACCATTGAACCCTGAATAAGAAACATTAGTCTCCTCCTTCTATTGAGGGAGGAGACTAATTCTGCCTCTCACGGGTCTTTATAATTCCCATGATATCCTCTCAACCAACTCACCTGGATCTTAACCACAATACAACGTATTTCTTCTCTGTTTTTTATTTTCAACACGTATAATTTTAGCATGTTTACTGGAGACAATATAGCAAAAGTAGAGGCGCAACAAGCGGTATGTCCATGAATCAAAAAAAACATGCTTTACCACCTACTACTCCTATACCATCTTCTGCACAAATAGTGCCTGGACAATGTGTCTGTCATTCACTCTCATCGCTTCACACATTAGAGATAGAGAGCGAGAAATTTGTACCTATATCAACCATTTTACATAAACGCCTGGACAGTACATTGCAAATGCTCTTTCCACGCTCAACTTCCCTTAGCATTTTCTTGTTACATATCTCACAATGGGATCGCGTCCACTCTAACCAGCAACTTACCCGGCGTCAACACTACCATGCTTCTCCAGATCTATTGGAACAAGTGATAGTCAACGTACGCCGCGCTATGCGAGCCGATGACCAGATCCTTCTTCAGGACCAGGCAGGGATCGCCATTGTTTTTCCCGAGGTTGACCAACAAGGCGCGTATATTATATTGGAACGCATCTATCATAGCGTATGTCTGCTACAGGCTGAAACATTATTGCCACCCCTCACTCTCAATACCACTATCCTCATGGGCATGAGTTCCTATCCAGAACCCGCTCCATCCCTGGAACAGCTTCTCTATTGCACCGATGTATCGGCTCGCTGCTTTACATTACGTCCAGCTATCACAACGCACCTCTGGAACATTTCTACCTCTCCTGCACAAGAAACTATAGTCGGAGACGAGCATTCTCAGCATGCAAAAGGACAGACAGGTTTCCCTTTTATGGACCTGCCAGCTACCATCCCTCTTCGTTTACGACACCTTATTCCTCATGTGCTGGCAAACGAACTTCGCTGTGTACCCGTTGGCCGGAATCACCACTGCCTCACCGTTGCAATGGCCGAACCCACCAATCACGAATACATCCAACGCCTGCATAGTGCCACCGGGCTGACCATCTTTCCTGTCTCCTGTGACCCAGAAAAACTTGCTACCCTGCTCACCAAAAATTGGTAAAAAAAATACCTCCCCACACTACCTTTTCAGATTGAAAGTGATGAATATCAACTCATCATGGCGTAAAATTAACCATTTCGCAACCTTTCCTTAACCTGGAACTTCATCACCATGGGTTACTATAACACTTGATGAGACACTATTCGCATTTTGGAGGACCCATCTGCGAACAGAGCATTTACCTTATCACACGTTTTCAAATGTCTTTTTATTGTTCTTTCAGTTGTAATTATCTACTTTTTAGGAGAAAAAAATCATGGTAGTCCAGATGATTCAAGACGATACTCTGCTTACCTTCAAAGAAGCTATGAGCTATTTGCGCGTTAGCCGCTCGACTCTCTATCGCCTGATGTGGTCAAATCAACTTACGGGGCACAAAGTTGGTAGCACCTGGCGTTTCTATCGTGAAGATTTGCGTGCTTGTGTAGGGCGTGAGATTTCTATGGCTCCCCTATCCTCGTCATTCCTATCCTCCACGGGAACGACCGATGTTTTACCCTCAGTAGTAACCATTCCATCGGACGCTACTCTGAGCGGAGTTATCAACTAACATTTGCTAATTATCTTATAATATATCTCTATAAATATAAAAAAGGTAGGAACCCGATTGAAGCGGGTTCCTACCTTTTTTCATTTGACTGATGCGTTTTCGCATTCTTTCTTCCCATCTCCTTTGATGAAGGGAGATATCACAATCTATCGAAATCTGTAATCTTCCAGTTATTACCAATTTTCTGCAGACTCAGCAAGACGCTATAACTCTGACCTGGACGTGTGATATTGACAACAACCGTAAAACGCGAAAAATCGAACCCCTTATTAGGATCTGTCACAATATTTACAGCCCCGGTTGTGTACGAACGTATAGATCCATATTGCTTATCCGCACTCTGGGCACGTTGTGTAAATGTCGCGAGTGCCGTACCCTGTATTGAACCCTCAGGCATAAGATACTGATAAGCGCTTGCGTAATCGTTACTATGAAGCGCATCATAATATTCATTTGTGACATTAATTGCATTCGTCTCTGACTGCACAATCGGGGTAACAAACTGGGAGAACGCCCACCCGCACAATCCACATGCAGCGAGGAGCAAAACGACAA
Organism: Ktedonobacteraceae bacterium; assembly: GCA_013695595.1. GTDB lineage: Bacteria > Chloroflexota > Ktedonobacteria > Ktedonobacterales > Ktedonobacteraceae > JACDAE01. Next base: position 16,018 of record JACDAE010000756.1, read on the forward strand.
GAATAGAAATAGTAATCCAGAGCCACCGATATGATTTTTTTGGCGCAGCAGGCGGCATTGGTGCAAACGGTGGGGGCTGCATTCTAGCATATTCGCCTGACGGCGTGTAGCCAACAGATTGAGCTGGCGGCATTTCCCTATTCCCCGTTCCTGAATACGTCGGCATTGGTGCTTGAGGGAGCGGTTGCCCTGATGTAAACTGGGCTTGTTGATAAAATGATGGCGGCGGGGGATAGACCAGGCCCTGGTGAGACAAAGCTTCCGCTGTTTTGTGCTGTCCTTCAACTTCAGAAGCCGATTTTAAGGCCGATGCATCTCCTGTTTCGGCAATAGATACCCTCTCCTCTTGCTTCTCATCATTTGATGGAACATAGGGAGTAGAAAATTCATAAAAGGGCGATGAAGCAGCCGCATTTTCTGCTTTTTTTTCTTCAGGATTTTCCGGTGATGGATTAGAATTTTGCATAAACTATCTCAACTCTGTCCAGATGATGAAATTCTATAGTGTTCTTCTTGCTCTGATCTCTGATCATTTTGTGAATATCGTTGCTCCACCTTAGTACGAGCCACCTCTTCAAACTCTAGCTCCATTTCTCTTCTCACGCGAAGCTCTGCTTCCAGACGAGAAATGTCATACTTACGTGCATATGTAAGAATACGGTTTACATATGAGCGCGTAATGTGCTCCCGTTGCTCTTTTAATTCTGGCATTGGGCGCAAGTTCAGCAGTGCATGAAGTTGAAAATCGCTTTCAGTCAGAGCTATCGCCAATAGATGAGCATATTCAACCACAGCCTGGCATGCCATTGGATCATTAAAAAATGTTGGTTGTGCGCTAGAGACGATTAATGCGCCTGCGATACGCCCTCCACGCATGACTGGAGCCGCGCACGCACTTGCTTCATAATCATCAACCTCAACTTGCAGACGATCTCCTCCCCCTATACTATTCCATACAAGCATACGCTGCATAGTCACAGCAGCTCCTGCCAGCGTTGTACTGCCCAGGTAGGCTTTACTTTCAATATCGAACGGCCACGGCGTATTCCCGCGCATTGCGGACTCGCGTAAAGAGTGAATACCATCATCATGAGCCTGCATAAGTCTGGCAAATGTAATAGCCATGCCTTGCCGATCACTATCTAAATGAAGGAGTGCATACTCAAAAATGGCTTGTGATACCTGCCAGAGACGTGTATCCTCTTCAACGGTTGTTGCAACGAGATCCAGAACATGACGATAAATATCCTTATTGACTTCACGGATACCCATCGTTTGCATATCTAGAGAGCCTGGAAAGGTCTGATTGATAACATAGGAGAGGTTACCGCGATGCACAGGCAAAACATCGGGTAATTTCTTTAAATACATAGCGCGTGGCTCTGAACTTCCATTCATCCAGCGATAAATAGTGTTCTCAGCAACGTCCATTTCCCTGGCTACGCGGGTTATTTCAGCACGATCATGATGCAAAATAGTACGTAAAAAGCTGCTGAATGAGGTCTGTTTCCCCTCTACCGATCCATAGAGGAGTTGTTCCTCATTCACCTCATTGTCACCTGGAAGGACGGCTTCTCCCTCATTGGAGCTCCACTTCCTCTCACCAGATACAGCGACGACTTCTTGCTGTTCGTCGCGCGGCTCTGAACGTTTTTGTTCAGGCACAGGAGTTTTTTTTCGTGAGCCTGGAGGACGCCCCCGCTTCCTACGGGGCAATTCAGCCGCATCTTGCCCGTTTTTCATCGCTCTCATTCCTTACTACATTGAAAACAGCGTAACATCTACAAGACGTTTGAATTAACATTATACCATAATGAGGTTTTGAAATCTCAATAATATGACATTTCAACCTTAAACTTTCATTAAAATGTTCATTTTTGTAAAGAAAAGTAAAGGGTTGTCAATCACATCTGATGTAAAAATTGATGTAAATTTTAAGATATAAAAACACCCCTGGCTTGTCCTGTCATGGGCAAACCAGGGGTGTTTTAACGCAACTTACATCTTAGAATTCATCTTCACATTTCAAGCCCTCACGGGATCGATCGGCCCTTTAGACCCCTACCTCGCAAGCGTTGGTCTGTCCAATCGATATGGTTTTAATTCTGGTGCTATCTTATCATTTTTGACTATCAGACATCAATCGGTAAAAAGGTCACACATCATCTTCACTTTTTATTCCATTTCAACATATATGCACAAAACAGAGCAATTAAAAGCAGCATCTTTTTCATCTCTTCTCGAAATATCTTTTCCTATTCAGCTTTTTCGCCAGTATTTCCTTATAAAGGTACTTATCAACTACATCTTGTTATACAAACATGACAAATATAAATTGATTCGTATCGCATTTATATTATACAATGTTTGTACGAAAGTACCACAATGTCATATACGTATTGATTTTTTAAATGGCAACATGTAATATGTTCCTCACGAGGAAGAGTATTTCTCACCTTCACAGTAAAGGTTATCAAAAAATACTCTCCATTACTTGTCTGGAAGGAATTATTCGGTGTTATGGCAGTAAACAATGTAGTGCACGTTAACGAGTGTGGACTTCCCCTTAATGCTATCAATTGGCTGGAAACACATCATCAAAGTAAAGCTTTCGAGCGCAAACAGATGATTCATGATTTACAACTCCAGCATGGAAGCTTTGTCGTTGATGCGGGTTGCGGCCCCGGTCTATGGACTCCACTTCTCGCTCAAGCAATCGGGCAAGAGGGCCATATTCTCGGTGTGGATATCTCACCGGAAGCTCTGGTTACCGCCCAACGCAGAAGCGTACATCGCTCATATCGTCGACAGGTACAATATAAACGTGCATATCTGGAAAACTTACCCATTGAATATGGGGCGGCTGACACAATTTTTAGCGCAAATGTTAGCCAGTATCTTTCCGATCCAGTTGCTACATTCGCTGCCATGGGCCGCTATCTGACTCCGGGGGGACGCCTCATTATCAAGGATATCGATTTTGGCACCATGCGCTTCCAGGCGGTCGATCCTTCTCTACAGTCGCACGTGTTTCACGCCAGAGAAAAATGGGAAAAGGAACGTATAGAGCAAGGATATTCCTTTGAAGATAGCTGGGTCGGTTCAAAGCTCGCTGGCTACCTGCGTGCCGCTGGCTACGAAGATGTACAGGAAAAAACATATCATGTTGTACGCCGTTTTCCTCTCCCTCTCAACTTTCGCAATTATGTTCAGGGTATAGCAGAATGGTTCGTCTGTGAAGGCGCTCCATTCCTTGCAAATGAAGATGTAACAAAATGGTTACAATGTTTTTTCTCCCCAACAGAGAATGTTTTTAACATGGATACCTTCCTTTTTGAGGAAACTGAGTTTGTGGTGAGTGGCTCCTGGCACGCTCCAACCTCACGCTTCTATATAGATATGCCAAAAGAGGTAGCTTCTCTGGAGGAATCTCTTCTGGTTGTTCCCGTCTAACTTCGTAGAGCAAGAAAAAAAGAGAGGTCCACACCTGGGTACCATCCGCTTCTTATTGCGCCCATGCGGATGTACCCAGGTGCGGGCCTCTCTTTTTCAGGATAAAAAAAACAGAATGTCTATGACAAACATTCTGCAAAAATAATAGCTAGAAAATCGATAATTACCTCTTAACCTCAACGTATTCCCCGCCCTCCACAGCTCTATTTACGAACTCATACAAATAGCAGTCATAAATTATACACATTCTTTGCCAGATGTTAGCGACCACCATTGAGTTGATCTGCAATCATCGCAATGGCGACATCACCAACAAGCGAGTGTAACTGATTGTGAAGCTGCCCCATGTTTTCCATACGAGCCGTAATAAAATCGTGTTGCGAGGTACCATACGAAAGACCTGAAAGGCCTCGCTGTGCGGCTTCGTACTCCGCACTAATCTGTGATAACAAACGGGCAACTTCACTACGTTGTTCATTCGCTCCGAGCATGATCTTTTTCCTTCCTGATTGTAGCGCCTGTGAGCCGAAACATATTTTTTACGTTAATATATATGACTAACAAGATGTAAATACAATGTATATCGTTTGTAAAACACGATGTACAATACACACTCCTAGTATGCACGAAAATGTATGACTTTGTCTAGTAGTTATCACCCCTTTTCTAAAAAACTTGTATTTTTCACACAATTTTTACATGTTATTGCAATGTATCAACATCAATAAACATTTTATTTGCACGTATCACGCTCATCCAGGGTATTTTCTCGCGCTCTCCAATTCCTCTCAACCATCTTTGCTTCATCTGCAATACTGCTTCCAAGTAGTACTTCCGGGGTGATCCGACTTCTCTCGCGTTGTACTCCCTACTTATAGAGACTGGATTTACCCTCATCAATAAAATATCTTTTTATGAATTTGTCGCAAAAAGTAAAAATTTGCTTGCTCAGGTTTATTTTTGTTGTTTTTCCCTTCATTTCTTTCCTCCGATATGGTATACTCCCTTTAGCGTCAGTTCAGCGCTTGCTTAAATATTGCACAGCCTGTAACGCGACGCGAAGAGGCCGCATTGTCTCCCCTCTGACATGTGAGTCAGTTGCAATGTTGGCACCAAGCAATTGCTTCATCTATTGTTGAAGGGTAACGGGAATGAACCCGTTACAGAAGCGAAAAGGAGTAGTCCTTCATGGCACGTGTCCAATTTGAGCATATCTACAAACGCTTCGGTAAAGTCGATGTCGTTCATGATGTCAGCATTGACATCAAAGACAAAGAATTTCTCGTCCTGGTCGGCCCCTCTGGCTGTGGGAAAAGTACCTGCCTACGCATGGTTGCCGGGCTTGAAGAACCCAGCGAAGGTGAGATCTATATCGGCGATCGCCTGGTAAACGGCGTCGACCCTAAAGACCGCGATATCGCAATGGTCTTCCAGAACTACGCCCTTTACCCACACATGACCGTTTTCGATAACATGGCCTTCGGCTTGAAACTACGTCACTTCCAGAAAAATGATATCAAGAAACGTGTGGAAGAAGCCGCTGGTATCCTCGGTCTGGAGCAGTTACTCAAGCGTAAACCGAAAGAACTTTCCGGTGGTCAGCGCCAGCGCGTGGCTCTTGGTCGCGCCATCGTGCGTGAAGCTCAGGTCTTCTTGATGGACGAGCCTCTCTCCAATCTGGATGCCAAACTACGCGTTGCTACACGCGCAGAAATTATTAAACTACATCAACGCATTCAAACAACCGTTGTATATGTCACACACGACCAGGTTGAAGCCATGACCATGGGTGACCGGATCGCTGTTCTCAACGGTGGCATCATTCAACAACTTGGTGCACCACAGGAACTCTACGATCATCCTTCTAATATCTTTGTGGCTGGCTTTATTGGCTCACCTGCCATGAACTTCTTCCCCGGTGCCCGTATTGCCAGCGATGGAGATCTCACCAAAGTAGTACTCGAAGGCATCGGACAGGTTGCCGTTCCCCCACTTTTCGTGGAACGTGCTCGTGCCGCTGGCAATAAAAACATTACCTTTGGCGTTCGCCCGGTCCATCTGGAAGATGCAGCTCTCGTTAACCGTAACGGTTCTACACCTTCGACTATCGATGCGGTCGTTGACGTTGTTGAAAATCTGGGTAACGAACTGCAGGTCTACTTCAACACTGGTGGCCATAACGCAGTTGCTACTCTTAACCCTCGCTCTCAAGTATCTGCCGGCGATAAAGTTCGCCTCTTCGTTGATAGCGATCAGATCCACCTCTTCGATTCGGATACTGGCGAAGCTATCTTCTAAATACCAATGTTTGTCAAATATCCTGCAAGCGGGAGGAGTACCGTTGCAGGATATTTTTTATTTTACAATGTATCTACTTTGTTAACAGAAATGTTATCTTTTTGCAACATGGTCCTCTGTCAACCTTCATTGTGCCCCTACGCCAAAGGGGCACACGATTTTCTATCAATCCAGTCCTCCAAAAAGGTCCGATGGCGTTTTGCAGAGCAGTACCTTGACATTTTCCATTCTCCGATTTATAATTCGTACAACACATACGTACAAAATCGTACGTATCATTAGAGAAAGAGGAAACATATGCCATATAGTAGAGGCTATCTGCTAGGGCGACTGCTGGTTCGCCTGGGACAACTGGAAGCGCTGGAAGCACCTGTCGAGCAAATATATCAGCAAGCTATCACAACTCCTCCACCGGTGTTTGCAAAAGCACTCGCTTCATTGATTGAGGCAGGAAAAGAGGAATCAATACGGGAGATGCTGAGGCTTTTACCAATTAATGCATTTGACGGCGGCCTTAACTGGCGTGAACGTGGTGCGTTCGCCCTTGGCTTCTCTCATGAACGAGCGGGCTATACAGCACCTCTAGAAGAGGATTCCGAGGGGAGTGACCAGGAAGGAGATCTGAGCGACCGCTATGAGTTTCGCATCGAGCAAGGTTTGAAAGAATGGATCAAAAATAATGGCGGCGGCGCGTTTGTACGGACAGTGTTACGTACAGAACAGGCTAAGCAACGGCAGCAACCCGATGATGCAACTCCTCAAACACAGCCCTTCGCTTCATGATAGCAAGGCTATTAGAGGGTGAAATACTGGCTTGAGTATCTCATCCCTCTAATAGAGCGCGTTCGTCATAAAGATTGCAGTTGAGAACAGCTACTTCGTAGTTGCCTGATCCGATTGTGGTAAGCCGAGATGTGTCCAACGATGCTCCTCGATACCATCGAAGTTGGTGGAGGAAACTGAGCTTTTCCCAGCGATCCGTTTCAGCAAGTTTGGCCTGGTCAATCCTGCGAGCGAGCAGGACAGCATCCTTGCCCAGAAGCAGGCGCAGCGGCGGGTTTGCTTCATTGGCAATCGTAATGATTGCCTGTGCAGCCTTCACTGGATCACCTGGTTCATTCCCCGCTTGATTATGGTAGTCCAGACGGCCTTCAAGCAGGCTGCGGTAATCCTCACTCGGTTCTGTATAAGACATTGAAGAACCACCCCAGTCAGTACGAAAACTGCCAGGCTCGACCAGCGTGACCTTAATACCAAGCGGCGTGACCTCACGGGAAAGGACTTCAGAGAACCCTTCAACTCCCCACTTTGCGGTCTGATAGGGACCCAGTCCTGCAGAACCTGTACGACCTCCAATCGAGGAGATCTGTATAATGTGTCCCGATCGCTGCTTGCGCAGAATTGGGAGGGCGGCTCGCGTCACATTGATCACTCCCCACAGGTTTGTTTCGATCTGGGCACGCCAGTCCTCTTCGGAGGCGTCTTCGATAGAGGCTATATTGGCGTACCCCGCATTATTGACTACGATATCGAGACGACCAAAGGCCTCGACGGCGACGGCGATTGCTTTGCGTGCCTGCTCTGGATTGGTTACGTCAAGCGGGACAGCACGGATCTTTTCCCCATATGTTGAAACAAGATCGCTTAGTTGCTCAGGGTTGCGAGCAGTGGCAACCAGAAGATCCCCATGGGCCAGAACTTCTCCGGCAAGGCTGCGTCCCAGGCCGCGCGAACTTCCTGTAATAAACCAGACTTTTGACATATGAATTGTTCCTTTCATTTGCACTTTCTATGAGAGAAGTATAGCCTCAAAGAATGATTGGAACTCAGTGATACGAATATGTTAATTGCGCAACGGTTTCCCCGTCATCAAAACGGACTCCATGCGAGCCTGCGTCTTCGGCATTCCACATAACTTGAGAAACGCCTCACGCTCCAGGTCAAGCACATACTGTTCGGTAACAGGCTCAAGCGGCGAACACTCTCCACCTGTGAGAACACGGGCCAGTTGCCGCGCAATCACTGCGTCATGCTCACTGATCTTCTCAGTGAAGAGCAGATTGTCGACCTGTTGCTCTAATACCAGACGCGCACCCACTCCCGGCAAAAGCAGCATCTGTGGCTGTGCTGGCTTCCACTTCCCTGCTGCTTGAGCTTCCGCTAACTTGATGGCATCGGCTTTGGCATCACGCAATAAAAGATCACGGTTGACAGTAATGGCGTCGGTCTTGCGCAGGAAACGCAACTCCTGGGCCTCTACAGCGCTGGTGGAGACGGTGGCAACTGCAATTGTTTCAAATGCCTTGCGCACAGGCGTGAAGGGACCTCCAGTCTTTCCGGCCTTCTGCGTCTCCAGACTGGCACCCTGACGCAACAGCAACTCTTTACAGCCACCGCCAGCAGGGACCAATCCAACACCAACTTCAACCAATCCGATATACGACTCCGCAAGGGCACGTGTATGGTTACAATGCATGATGATCTCACAACCACCACCAAGTGCTCGACCTACAGGGGCTGCCACCACAGGAATTGGACTGTACTTCAACAACTGATGCGCCTGCTGCAAGCCATTAATAGCGCCCTCTAGCTGCCGCCATTCTTCACTTCTAGCCCCCATAAGCACCAACAACAGATTGGCACCCGCTGAGAAATCGTCAGCCTCATTTCCGATTACCAGAGCACGAAACTGCTCCGGGCCATCCCCGACAGCATAGTGCAGCATCTCGATGATGCCTTCGTCAATCGCGTTCATCTTTGTATGGAACTCAAGGCAGGCCACACCATCACCCAGGTCGATCAAAGCCGCCGAACCGTTATCATATACGACGTTATTGCTCGCCTTGAACGCTTGTAAAGAAATGCTACCCTCCGGCACAGGAACCGGTTTGTATTCGTCTGTGGCGAAATCGAAGTATTTGCGCTGCCCAACGCCCCCAATATAGAATGTACCTTGCCCCTTATCGATGACGCGGCGTACAAGTGCTGGCAACTTACGCCCCTGGAAGACTTTCTTCAAGACTTCGGGATTTTCCAGGAGCAGATCCCACACTTCAAAGCTACCAAATGTAAAGTTGAAACCCCAGCGCATCGCTTCGTCGATCGCTACAATGCTATCAGCGATCTCCTCGGCAAGGTCAGCGGCATAAAACAAGGAGTCAGCCGTAGTCTCGCGGGCAAACACACTGGCACGATCATCCCCGGAGAGCACCGTGAGTATCTGCTTCTTAGGGTCGCTGGAATTGCGTGCGGCCCCTATCGAAGGATAACGCACCTTGTTCTGCGGCACATACTCAAGTGTTTTCAGGTCCAATTCCAGAATGCTTGATTTGCCATCTGAACCCTTGACACGCTTGTAGAAACCCTGTCCAGTCTTCTCACCAAGCCATTTACGCTTAACCAGCTCACGCAGTATCTCAGGTGCTCGAAACGCTTCCCGATACGGATCGTTCGGTACATTTTCGTACAGATTATCGGCAACATGCAAGGATATGTCTAGCCCCGAAAGATCTGCAGTGCGAAAAATGGCCGATTTGGGACGCCCCATAGTTGGCCCCAGTATCGTGTCCACCTCGCCGATGGTGTACCCCTCAGCAATTCCACGCTGAATAGTTGACATAAAACCGTGGGTGCCGATGCGGTTGGCAATGAAGTTGGGCGTATCTTTACAGAAGACAACGCCTTTGCCCAACACTTCCGTTGCGAACTGCTGCATATACTGAGTCAGGGCTGGATCAGTATCGACCGTTGGCACAATTTCGAGCAGGCGCATATACCGCACAGGATTAAAGAAGTGGGTGATCAGGAAATTATGGCGGAAATCCTCGCTACGTTCATCCAAAAGCATATGCGCAGGCAGACCAGAGGTGTTGGAGCTAATGATCGTGCCCGGTGTCAGAACCATTTCAATTTTGCTGTAGAGTGCACGCTTGATATCCACGCGCTCGACAACGGCCTCTACGATCCAATCAACGTCCGCAAGCTCTTCCAGATCATCCTCGACGTTCCCGATGGTGATAAGGCTGGCAGCACGTTTGCTGTAGAATGCTGAGGGTCTGGCCTTCAGGATCTTTTCCAGTCCTGTGCGTGCCACAACATCGCGGTCCTTCTTCTCGTCGGCAGGAACGATATCAAGAAGCAGGCTGGGTATGCCGACGTTGGCAAGATGGGCCGCTATTGCAGCTCCCATCACGCCAGCACCAAGCACTGCTACTTTGCGAATCTGATACGACATAGTTATGACATCCTCTCGATTAGTGTCGCAACTCCCTGGCCTCCTCCGACGCAGAGGGTAGCAATACCCAGCGTCTTGTTAGCCGTCTGCAGATCGTTGACAAGCGTGGCGATGAGGCGTGCTCCGCTGCTACCCAGTGGATGACCCAACGCAATAGCTCCCCCATGAGGGTTGAGCTTCTCTTCGTCAATCCCCATGGCCTGTACAACCGATAATGACTGCGCTGCGAAGGCTTCGTTGAGTTCGATGATGTCGATGTCGCTCAGTTGCAACCCTGAGCGTTGTAAAAGTTTGCGCATAGCAGGCACAGGCCCGATCCCCATGTAGGCCGGGTCCACGCCTGCTACGGCCAGAGTGCGTACCTTCGCCAGTGGCGTAATCCCCATGTCGCGAGCTTTTTGCGCCGACATCAAGACAACGGCAGAGGCTCCATCGTTGAGCGGACTGGAATTGCCCGCCGTCACTGATCCGCCTTTGATAAAAGCGGGTTCGAGGCTGGCAAGCCTTTCCAGTGATGTGTCACGACGTGGCCCCTCGTCAGTCTCCATTACACGCCCATCTGGCAAAGGTACTGGAACAATTTCTCGCTTAAAAATGCCGCTATCTATAGCAGCAATAGCACGTTGATGGCTGCGCAGTGCAAAAGCGTCCTGCGCCTCACGGCTAATCTTATATTGACGTGCGAGGTTTTCGGCGGTCATTCCCATCGGAATATAGCTCGAATACCCATATTCTAGTTCGCATGGTGGATAAGATAAGCTCCCCTCCTCACCCTCACGTGCCTTGATCAGGCGCGGATTAAAGCTTGGATTAAAGCCGCCCATCGGCACGCGTGACATCGCTTCGACGCCTCCTGCAATTACGACATCTCCCATGTCAAGCATAATACTCTGCGCTGCCATATTGACCGCCTGCAAACTTGATGCGCAGAAACGGTTCACGGTGACACCACCCGCCGTCTCCGGCAATCCCGCCAGAGCACCAACGATGCGGGCCAGATTCATCCCCTGCTCCCCTTCTGGGAACGCACATCCAAGAATGAGATCTTCAATTAACGATCGGTCTAACTGCGGCACACGCTCAACGGCTGCTTTGACAGCTACAGCGGCAAGGTCATCGGCTCGTACGTCCTTGAGAACACCCTTGTTCGCTCGTCCTATAGGAGTGCGTACAGCACTGACAATGACGGCTTCTGACATAACTCTATTTCTCCTCGTAAAGTTTTATTCGCAATTTAGAGGGGATACCCCTGCTTCTCAACAACGATGGCGGCTATCTCGCGCTGTGCAGTAACTCCATTGAATATGTAATCGCCAACGTATGCACGCACACGGGCCAGCTCTTTCTCCACTTTTTCTGCATCAATATTCGTCATAATTACCTGATCCAGATTGCTGCGAATACGCGCAAAACCCAACCAGCTTGCCATCTGCGCCAGCTTGACGTGGATCGCGCTATTCTCATCACCGCGCTTCACCGACTGGATCGCACGTGCAAGGGCGCTATCAATCGCGTACAGGTCGATCATAAGGTTCGCCAGGTACTCAATAAATTCCTGCTCATTTTCCAGCGCCTGCATATATTTCATGGCTATCTTCATCGCACTGTAAATGGTTGCTTCCTTGGCACGCTCCAGGGCATTGACGGCCCCCTTCAGCTCAGCAGGGACGCTTTCATCCGCTTTCTCCAGCACCTGGCCGGACTTGACACGCTCCTGTATCTCTGCGAAACGCGTCATAAGGTCAAGCTTGCCCGACAACACGCGCTTGAACAATGTGCCTGCTGCAACCATACGATTGATCTCATTGGTTCCTTCAAAAATGCGCTGAATACGTGCATCGCGATACGCCTTCTCGATAGGATACTCGTGCATGAAACCATAGCCACCAAAGATCTGCACGCCCTCATCGACGGCTAAAGCGAGCACTTCGCTCCCATGCACTTTTGCCAATGAAGCCTCAATAGCGTATTCTTCAATCGACTTGAACACGGTCTCGGTATTTTCGCCTGCACTGCGCTGAGCCTGCGCAATATTGCCAGCAGTACGGAATACTTCGCTCTCGGCAGCATAGGTTTCAGCAGCGATCCGCGCCAGTTTTTTCTCGATCATACCGAACTCATACAGGAATTTGCCAAATGATTTGCGCTCAGTCGTATAAGTTGCGGCCAGCTTCAATGCGTTACGTGCACCGCCAACCGTCCCGGCTCCCAGCTTCAAGCGCCCGATATTGAGGATATTAAAGGCAATTTTATAGCCTTTGTGTATTTCACCCAACAAATTCTCAACAGGCACGAGCGCATCCTCGAAGTAGACCTGGCGCGTCGATGAGCCTTTGATGCCCATCTTGTTCTCTTCAGTTCCCGTCGAAACTCCTGGATAGGTTGCCTCAACAATAAAGGCTGAAGGTCGGTTGCCATCTATACGGGCAAAAACAACCATCATATCTGCAAAACCAGCGTTGGAGATCCACTGCTTGGTCCCATTCAAGATGTAATGTTTGCCATCTGGTGACAGCGAGGCACGGGTGCTCAAGCTCATAGCGTCCGATCCAACACCCGGCTCGGTTAAGGCATATGCGGCGATCCATTCACCGCTCGCCAGCCTGGGGAGGTACTTTTGCTTCTGCTCTTCTGTGCCGTAGTAGACAATAGGCAGGGTGCCAATGGTTGTGTGCGCACCAAAGGCAACACTAAATGATGCTTCCTTCAACTCGGAAGCAACCAGCGCACTGGTGAGAAGTCCCAATTCAGCGCCACCATAGGCTTCGGGGATATCAATCATTAATAAGCCTTGCTCACCAGCCTTCTTCACCAGACTGGGCATCAAACCAGGCTCCTGGCGGTCGATTGCATCTACATGGGGCAACACTTCGCGCTCAACGAATGTAGCCGCCGACTCTTCAATCCAACGCTGCTCCTCGTCACGCTGCTCCAGGGTAAATATCTTTTCAGCACTCTCGCTGACAGGTGTCGTGAGAAAGGCTGTTCCTTCTTCGGTTGGTTTCATTGTCGTTGACATAGATGCTGTTCTCCTTTGACTACAGGCAGGGGTGCAGTAGATGCAACCCATGCATATCATTTCCCTGTACGCAACTCTCTGCGTAAGGTTTTGCCAATAATTGACTTGGGCAGACTTTCACGGAACTCTACAACTTTTGGCACCTTGTATGATGCCAATTCTTGTTTACAAAATGCGATAATAGCTTGTCGCGTCTTCTCAGATGGCTCTATGCCAGGTTTCAGGACGATAAATGCCGCAACCGTCTCGCCTCGATATTCATCGGGCACACCCACAACAGCCGCTTCGGTAATATCAGGATGCTGAAACAGTACCTCTTCTACCTCGCGCGGATAAATGTTGAAGCCACCCGCAATAACCATGTCTTTGGCACGTTCCACTACATAGAAGTATCCGTCTTCGTCCATCTTGCCAATGTCACCGGTGCGCAACCAACCATTATGGAAAATAGCCTTACTCTCGTCGTCACGCTTCCAATACCCCTTCATTATATTGGGTCCCTTGACAAGAATCTCGCCCACCTCACCAACAGGGACCTGCTCACCAGTTTCCATATTGATAATAATAGACTCGACATCTGGGAATGGCAGACCAATACTTCCGTTGCGCCGCTTGTCTGTCAGTGGATTGCAATGCGTGACAGGGGATGCTTCACTGAGGCCATATCCCTCGACAAGTGTGGCTCCCGTTATCTTCTCAAAATCGTTTTGTACTTTAGCTGGCAATGGCGCAGCGCCGCTGATACAATACTTGATCGATTGCAGTTGGGCGTGCCTGTCACCTGCCTCGCGCATAATAGCAATGTACATGGTCGGAATGCCAGGAAAGAGGGTGGGCTTGTAACGACGAATAGCACTCACAACATCTTTTGCCTTAAAACGTGGCAACAGAACCATCGATGACGCGGTTAAAATAGAAAAGTTCATACCAACCGTTAAACCATACGAATGAAAAAAGGGCGCGACACAAAGCGATATGTCTGTCCCCTCGCTGGCTTTAGGTGTCCAGTAGCGAGTCTGCATAGCATTAGACAATAAATTACGATGTGTGAGCATTGCTCCTTTAGCAAGCCCCGTCGTACCACCAGTATATTGAAGGGCTGCAAGGTCATCACTTGTAACAGGCACGGGTAAGCTGGAGGTGGCAGCAGTCCTTTTATTCGCATGCAGAAAGTTCTGCATTGTATGTAATGTTGGATCACGTTTCAACTCTGTAGCGCTTAACTTTGGCTCTGGCACCTTGACGCCACGCTGACTGAAAGGATACAACACGCGTAAAAGAGGCGGCAGAAATTCAGCCGGGCTAGTGACAATAATGTGTTCTAAGGCGGTCTGGGCACGGATATTACGCACCGAGGGGTAGAACGAGTCAAGCATGACAATGACCGTGGCCCTGGCATCGTTGAGCTGATGGGATAACTCTCGCTCTGTATAGAGGGGATTTGTTGGTACGACCACAGCTCCTGCCCTTAACGCTCCGAAGAAAACGATTGGATATTGAGGAATGTTTGGCAGTGCAATAGCAACCCGGTCACCTTTTTTCACGCCTATCTTCTGTAGACCCGCAGCAAATTGATCGGCAAGTGTTGAAAGGTGAGCATATGTAATCTTATGACCATAGTAAATGATAGCGGTATTATCTGGATAATGCTGTGTGGCGTTATCGAGGAGCCAGGTCAAAGGATAATCTGGAATATCGATATGAGCAGGGACGCCCTCTTCATAGGATCGTAGCCAGGGGCGCGTTGCTAATAATTCAGCACTTGTACCGGATACATGTTGTTCCACTTGTGCATTATTGATGAGAGATGGGTCAAACATATAGCAATAGCTCCTCTCCATAGCGGCACCCCTCATAGGTGCCCAAAGTGACCTCTTCGTCACCGTTATAAGCAATAAAACTACCCATGCAACCATTATAAGTTACTTCATCGGATATAGACACGTTGCCAGCTAACAAATTTTGCGACATAATGTAGTAGGTAGCTAACACTGCCGCAACGAAAAGTGGCTGCATGGATAGAAACGCCGCTTGCAATCCCATATGATACCAATAAAAATGACATTGAGAGGGGGAGATCTCTTGTGGAAACTCAATATGATACAAAGCGAATCTCGGATTTCGCGCAATTGGTGACCCGTTTTCGCCAAAAGCATAGTATGTCACAAGGACAACTTGCACAGGCCACCCGTCTCTCGCGCACATATGTGTATCATCTTGAAACGGGGCAACGCGCAAATCCCTCGCCCGCCGTTGTGCAAAACATTGTTCGTGCTCTGGAATTGACATTGGATGAGCGCAACCTCCTTTATGACGCCTATACACAACTTACTGGTCAATATATCGATTCTGAATTATTTGAAGGTACCCTCCTCGATATGGGGGAACTGGCACGCTTACTGGTCTATAATACCTCTTATCCCGCTCATTCCCTGGACCGACTCTGGTTCTTGCATTCCTGGAATGCTGCTGCAACCACGCTTTTTGAGGTGCAGGAAGCGATCAGAAAGGGAGAGAAACTGCATCTATTAGCGCTGGTGTTTGATCCCCTCATGCGCCGCCGTTTTCATGGCTGGGAAAATCTAGCTCGCCGCCTAATGAGCGACTTTCTCTACGATACACGCACGATGACACACTTGCCCGAATATAAAGTGCTCTGGAAAAATCTACGCGAGCTCCCCGAATTCCGTCGCATCGCCTCGGCAACCTATCCGCGCGGAAAGCCCGCACCATCGTTCGTCTTCCAGGTACAGCATAGTGAGCTTGGGCGCCTGACTCTGCGTACTGCCATTACTGGCTTCACGGGTGTCGCTAGCTATTCGATGGTTAGCTATGTACCAGGCGATCAGCAAACCCTGGACATGTATCGTCAGCATGGGTGGCAACCAAAGTAATCTATTTCCAAATTCCTTTATTCCATTTGACTATTACTCATCAGTAATACGCGTTGCACCATCTGCGCAGCCAGGAATTTCGCTCGTACATGCTCATCCTCTATCCTGTCAGCGAGCGCATATAGCATCTTGCTCGCATGCTTAAAAGCGGTATGTGCTCTATCTTTATTCCCTTGAGCGAGAAACAATTCACCACGTGCCGCCTCTATAGACCATAACTCTCCTACCAACCCACTCTCTTCCGCCAGGTCCCCGGCTTTGCGTAGATAAAGATCTGTTCGCTCAAATTCACCGCGCCAGAGGGCAAGTACAGCCTGCACACGCAAATAAGGAATTCGGTAACGAGGATTATGATCACTCAAGCGCCCAAATTGTTCCGCGTCGACAGTAGCACGCTCATTATAACCCGTGCGTATCAGAATCTCCGTTTCATACCAGCGTGTTAGACCAGCATGAAAAAAAGCGGTATTGCTTCTACATGCTAGCGCCCGTGTTGCGTGGGATTGCGCCTCCACCCATTCATTTGTAAGCACACAATCAGCACAAAGTTCAACGACCAACATTTCCATAACAGGTCGCGGCGCATCTGTCGAGAAAACATTCAGCGCTTCATAATGCAACGCATATGCATCCGCCAGATCCATTAATGCCCTTTTTACTCTTCCTAAGGCTGTTAAACAGAGGCATACAAGCAGGGCAACATTATAGGCTCGTGCCAGCGCCAGAGCTTCCTCCGCAATGCTTAGCGCTTCCCCATAAGCTCCAATATCCAACAATCCCATAATCAGATGATAGGCGCTATAGATCCTTCCCCAGCTATACTCAGCGTGTGCAAAAGAACTATAGGCCGCACGTACAGCAATGACACCCTCTTGTGGCTGTCCTCGACTATAACTAGCCTGAGCAATCTGTACAAGGCAGGTCGCTTCCATTAGAGCATTGTGCTGTCTTTCGTAAAACATACGCGCTTCTTCAGCCAGCGCTTCAGCCTCCTTCCATGAATTTACAAGCATGAGAGCACTGGCAAACGCTGAAAGCGTACGTGCAATCAACTCAGGTGAACCAATCTTGCGTGCCAGGTGGAGGGCACGTTTTCCATGCTGCAAGGCAGCTTCAGCATCGAAACGATAAAAGTCGAATAGTGTGAGCTGCCATTCGTT
>JACDAE010000765.1 GCA_013695595.1 Ktedonobacteraceae bacterium
TAACTGGCCCACTCGACGCTGGTGCGTTCGGAAGTGTCTATAAGGGAGTTCATATCTATCTCTCCAATCGTGATGTAGCTATCAAGATGATGCATCATACTCATCTTGGTGAGGAACACGAGCGTGCGAGTTTCTTGCAGGAGGCGCAATTTTTAGAGCTGCTTAAGCACCCCAATATTTTGCCTATCTATGATGTTGGTATCGATGAGGGAACCCCTTATATCGTTGCAGAGTTTGCCTCCAATGGTTCTCTTCGTGACCTGATGAAGTCGTACAAGCCGCAGTTGACTCCGCTAGAAGAGACGCTCACAATCCTGTCGCAGGTTGGGCAGGCGCTTGAATATGTCCATGAGCAAAATATTGTGCATCGTGATCTGAAGCCTGAAAATATTCTTTTTGATGCCCGCAAGGACGCCCTGCTCGCCGATTTCGGGATTGCGGTCTTCCTGGAGACGACCAAAACGAAGTATGTTGATGTGATAGGCTCACCGCTGTATATGGCACCAGAACAATTCGAGGGTTTTGCCAGTAGAAGAAGCGACCAGTATGCCCTGGCCTGTATCGGGTATGAATTGCTCACCGGGGAACCCCCTTTCATAGGTCAGCATGCCGTTATCATTGGCATGAAGCATCAGATGGAAGCGCCCATTCCACCTCGTCAGCATAATCCAACCATTCCAGAATATATGGAAAAGGCACTCTTGAGAGCACTGGCAAAAGAGCGCAGTGAGCGTTTTCCAGATATGAACGTTTTCCTGGCTGCGCTGCTTGACCTTCCTGCTCCCGCACAATATGTGACGCCATCGGGCATCCTCCCTTCCGAGAATAGCGTTCCCCTAAGCGCATTTACGCCGAACGTTAATGTTAAAAACAGGACAAAAGAAGAGTGGTTGGACGAAGGAAACAGGCTTTATAACATGAGTCAATTTCAGGATGCGTTGCAAGCTTTCGAGAATGCGATTCAGATGGATCCAACCTTTGCCGATGCCTATGAGGGCAAGACCAGTGCGTTATGTGCACTTGGACGCTATCGGGAGGCGCTGAACTCGGTTGAGACCGCGCTCAAGCTTGATCCAGGCTATGCGGCATCGTACAACGATAAAGGGGACATCCTCTACGAGTTCAAATCGTACTCGGATGCGCTTGGTTATTATGAACATGCGCTTCAATTAGAGCCAGATAATCTAGAAGCATACCTGGGCCGTGCCACAACGCTCTGCTCATTGGGGCGCTACCATGAAGCACTGGCAGCATACGACAGAGCGATCTATCTGGACCCAAATGTCGCTGTCGCCTACGATGGGAAAGCATGGGCCTTACGACAATTGAAACTGTATCAGGAATCATTAATCTTCTCAGAAAAAGCGCTGAAGCTTGAGCCTGACAACGCCTTATTCCATATGGGGAAGGGGCGTGGCCTATTCCGCCTTGGGCAATATGAAGCGTCTCTGGCTGCTTTCAACCAGGCAATTCAATGTGATCCCACGATAGCTCAGATTTACGATTATAAGGCCGACACGCTCTACCATATGCGCAGCTTTAATGATGCGCTTCATACCTATGAGTATGCTATTCAGCTTGATCCACAACTTGCCTCTTCCTACGAAGGCAAGGGCAATGTGCATCTGAATTTTGGTCATTATCCAGAGGCCCTCGCCGCCTACGATCAAGCCATCAAGCTTGAGCCAGATAACGGATCTTTTATGCAGAAGCGTGGTGATGCGCTGAAGATTCTGGGCCGCCTTGAGGATGCAGAATATGCCTATGAAAAAGCACGCCAATTGGAAAATTTGTAGGGGCACGCAAAACGGGCTTGTGAACCGCGCCCCTACACCAGATAGATGTCACTTTTTCCAACCATCAGACGTGAATCCTAAATAGAAGTTCATAAGAGGAGATCAATTATGGAAACACGCCAATTTGGCAAAACAGATATGCAGGTTACGGTCCTTGGGTTTGGAGGGTCTGAACTGCGTGGTTCCTCACTGGCTAATGCCGAACGTTTGCTAGGTACCGCTCTCGATACTGCTGGTATCAATGTGATTGACACGGGAGAGTGTTATGGAGACAGCGAAGATCTGATTGGACGAGCCGGAGCCAGCCGACGTAGCGATTACTATCTCTTTACCAAGTGTGGTCATGCCGTAGGCGAGGAGTTGCCAGAGCTACCAGATTGGGACCCACGTGTTCTGGAGGCAAGCATCGACCGAAGCTTACGCAGATTACGCACTGATCACCTCGACCTGTTGCAGTTACATAGCTGCTCACTGGATGTGCTCCGTCACGGTGAGGTAATTCAGGTGCTTGAGAAGGCCAAACGCATGGGGAAGACCCGCTATATTGGCTATAGTGGCAATAATGAAGATGCTCGTTATGCCGTCCGCACAGATGCCTTCGATGTGTTGCAAACGACGGTGAATATTGCCGATCAGCAAGAAATTGACTTCACCCTACCAATGGCGATCGAGCGCAATATGGGTGTTATAGCCAAGCGACCTGTTGCCAATGGGGCATGGATGTATGATGAAGTGGAGCCCAGCGCTTATTACCATCAGTACTGGGAGCGCCTCAAGAAGTTGCAATACGGTTTCTTGCAGAAGCGCTCTGAGCATGCATTTGAGATCGCATTGCGCTTCACAATAAGTGTTCCAGGTGTTAGTACTGCCATTGTCGGTACGGCTAACCCCGATCGCTCGATCGAAAATGCCCGTTTTGTAGAGGCAGGCTCTCTACGTCCTGAACTCTATCAGGAGATCCGGGCGCGCTGGGAAGAAACGACGGATCAACACTGGCTGGGTCTGGTTTAACCCCAATACCATAGGGACACGATTATGCAGTTTAAAAAATGGATGTGGATATCACGATGATGGGCCAAACCCAATCAAGGTAGGGAAGCCATTTATTATTCCGTGGGCTGCCATCGCGCTGCATCGGCCTGTCATCGGCGTTCATGGGGCACGGAATAATAAATGGCTTCCCTACCTTGATAATCTTTTCCCACAATACAGGTGTCCGGATTATTTTTTAAAGAGCATAATCGCGTTTAATAATTTATTAATGTATATAGCGATTATTTCGGATAATAAATTATTAAACGCGATAGATCTGGTCCCTACGGTATTTGGGACGTTAAAGTCAATCAGGCTGTCTTGCGTGCAACCAGAGCACCTACGCCAAGCGCCAGAAGATCCTCAAAGGCTCCGAGCACCGGACTGGGGAGTTTTGTCACCTTTACCAACCATGTACGGGCGTAGTAGCCAGCCACGCTACCAGAGGCCGCTCCGACCGCGCCAAGGAGCGCACCAATAATTGGCGATTGGTTAGCCTGACGACAGATCGCCCACCCAACAAGTGCACCGATGATAAGACGACCAGCCAATGGACCAGCAGCGAGACGGCTGGGGGTCATTGGTAACTTATCCCCAAAAATCTCACCGACAGCCAGAAGTCCTGTAATAACACGAGCGACAGGTGTATTCAGATATTGCAGCGGGTCCGAAGATGAAGCAGAACTGTCGTCACCGCGCCGCAATAAACTCAATGCCGCAAACGGTGTCATCGAGCGCAATCCACCTACAAAGCCCAGCGTGGCCGAACGAATATAAACCCCTGTTGGAGTCGTATCACTACTTGCACTTGTAAGATCCGAGATTTTCCCTCTTACTGTATCAATAACCATGTATTCAAATGCTCCTTTTTATATATGTTCCTGGAATAACGCAAAATCTGCATCGATCCGTTCTTTCTTTACCACGTTTGGGCCTGCCTGGCGGTGTCAGAATTGCTTACTTTTTGAGTTTTGCGAGCCGCTCTTTTGCCTGTAGGAGTGACTCATCGCTTTTACAGAAAGAGAAGCGTACGTAATTCTGCCCCAGGTGAGCGTGTGGCTCACTATATAGAGAATCGGGAGGAATAGAAGCCACGCCAATCTCTTTTACCAGATAGTGGGCGAATTCGCGTGAAGTTCCAGTAAAGATATCTGAGAAATCGGCCAGAACAAAGTATGTACCTTGAGGGGCAAGAGCTTTCAGGCCACTTTCCGCGAGGAGAGAGAGGATCAGATTGCGCTTCTCTGCATAGCCAGCCTGGAACGATGTGTAGTACGTATCTGGCAGATGCAAAGCGTAGGCAATTGTTTCTTGCGAAAGGTGATGGACTGCAAACGTAATAAATTGGTGAGCGCGGTATGTGCCGTCGATAAGATCGGGAGGCCCGGAGACCCAACCAATCTTCCAGCCTGTGGTATTGAAGAGCTTACCAGAGCTGCTAATGGTGACGGTACGTTCAAACATGCCGGGAAGAGTAGCGATAGGAACGTGTTGTGACGGTGCATACACGAGGTGTTCGTAGACCTCATCGGCGATAACAGTCACGTCATACTCGATACAGAGTTGCGCGATGAGCGTCAGTTCCTCATGTGTAAAGACACGCCCGGTGGGATTATGGGGCGAATTGAGAATCAATACACGCGTTTTCTGGCTAAAGGCGGCGCGTAGTTCAGCGGGATCGAATGTCCAGGTGGGAGGATGCAGCGGAACATAGACGGGGATGGCCTGGGCCATGAGAATATTGGGGAGATAAGCGTCATAAAATGGCTCGATGATGATCACTTCATCACCGGGATCAACCAGACCCATGATGGATGCACAGATGCCTTCAGTTGCTCCGGAGGTCACTACCACCCCTCTGAGCGGATCAATATCCAGGTTATAGAAGCGGGCGGCATGGTCGGAAACAGCCTGGCGCAAAGCTGGCGTGCCTGGCGCAGGTGCGTATTGATTGTAGCGACCAGCCTGTGAAACCTGTATCAGGCGTTGAATGATATCGGAAGGGGTATCAGCATCAGGTTTACCCTGGCCCAGATTTACGGCATTGTATTGCTGTGCCAAGGTATTCATTTCTGTAAATATCGAAGTAGAAAATAATGCAGGTTTGACACGAGAAGCTATGGTCGGCATTGCAAACTCCCTTGGACTGACTTCAAAGCCAGTATACATAGATTTCAAGCATGAGT
Source organism: Ktedonobacteraceae bacterium (assembly GCA_013695595.1). GTDB lineage: Bacteria > Chloroflexota > Ktedonobacteria > Ktedonobacterales > Ktedonobacteraceae > JACDAE01. Next base: position 5,015 of record JACDAE010000765.1, read on the forward strand.
ATAGGCTGGAATGATGACCGAAAAGGTCATTTCTGGTCTGCTTCATCAGGCTTCATTATATCTATATTCTTAAGAGTCGTGCAATGCGAATAAATACGAAAAGAAGTTTCCAATAGTATTGTATTTTCCTCCACGGAGTTTTACTTGCTACGTCAGTTTTGTTTTATCTATACCGATAGTCACAATAATATAAAAACATAGATGCAACAAAGGATTGTCGCGGCAAGTAAACTCTGTCATAAACACATGCGTTCATTACGACATGTGGAGAAACATGCACGATGTGCCCTATTCTGCTTTAGCAGCTTCTAACAGATCGCTACCCAGAACTTTATTGAGGGTTTCGCGTTTAATACGATATGCCTGACGTTCGTTCACGTGTGGCAAGACAACTGCTTCTAATGCACCTTGTTTTACCCAACGACGGACGGTTGTGTCATCAACACGAAGAATACGCGCAACTTCAGAGACAGTTAAAAGATCACTCATTTCTTTTTTGCTCCCTTTTTTTTGGACACCACAGAACAAACAAAGTGTAACGCCTGTGGTCGATGAATTCACACGACAACATTGTGACTATATTGTACGACATTGTACAACATTCGTAAAGGACTATAGCTAGTTTGGTCATCCAACAAGTTTGGTAATCCTAAGAGTACTAGAAAGTAATTTACTGTCTACTGGACAGACGGCAAAATCTTGTCACATCAGGATGTTTTCTACTAAGATAAGGGGTGGTAGTTCCTCATCTGATATATATGCACTTCAGAGACAGAGTGTGAGAACATTAGAATGGCCGGGTTTCTCATACACAGCGGTGATAGCCAAAAGTGTATAATAAGTCTCATTGTTGATCCTTATAGAGCCTCAGGAAGAAGGAGCACATATGATGTTACCACCTCAACTCACCAGTGAAAGTACTAGCGATCAGTACAAGCCAACGAAAAAGGATAAATTTAGCTTCGGCCTCTGGACCGTGGCGAATCGCGGGCGTGATCCGTTCGGCGATTTTGTCCGCCCTGAGCTTTCGCCTGTACGAAGTGTACAGAAGCTATCCGAATTGGGCGCATGGGGCATCAACCTGCACGATAATGACTTGATCCCCTTCGATGCAGCAGCCCAGGAGCGCGATCGTATCGTGCGCGAATTCAAGCAGGCCTTGAGCGATTATGGCATGATCGTACCTATGGCAACCACCAATCTTTTTTTTCATCCAGTCTTTAAAGATGGTGCATTTACTGCCGTCTCACCTGCGGTACGGGCGTTTGCGTTGCAGAAGACGATGAAGGCCATCGATCTGGGTGTTGAACTTGGCGCAACCACCTATGTCTTCTGGGGTGGACGCGAGGGCGTTGATGCCGAGGCCAGCAAAGATCCCATTGTCGCGGTGAAACGTATGCGCGATGCGATCAATTTCCTCAGTCAGTATGCAATTGACAAGGGGTACAAGCTGCGTTTTGCGCTGGAGCCCAAGCCAAATGAGCCGCGTTCTGACACCTATTTTCCGACCATCGGGCATATGCTGGCTTTCATCTATACGCTCGACCATCCCGATATGATAGGTGTCAATCCTGAGGTTGCGCATGAGTATATGTCTGGCCTCAATTTTGTGCATGGGGTCGCGCAGGCGCTTGAAGCTGGCAAGCTCTTTCACATTGACCTGAATGATCAGAAGGGACCCCGCTTCGATCAGGATCTGCGTTTTGGGAGCGAGAATATCAAAAACCTGTTCTTCCTGGTCAGATTGCTGGAGAAGGCAGGGTACGATGGGCCACGCCACTTTGATGCCCATGCCTATCGGACCGAGAACGAAGATGGTGTCTGGGATTTCGCGCTTGGCTGTATGCGAACCTACAATATATTCAAGGAGAAGGCGCGCCGCTTCGATGCTGATCCAGAGGTGCAGCAATTGCTCAAAGAGATCAACGACGAAGGTTCGCCGTATGCCGCCTTATTGAGCAAGGGCTATAGCGCCGAGACGGTGCGGCAGTTGCAGGAGGCGACGTTTGATCCTGACGCGTTGGGACGCCAGGGGTATTCTTATGAGAAGCTCGATCAGATGAGCATCGAACATATCATGGGCGTACGCTAGATTTTATAGACAAAAATGGTAGGGCCTGGTTCGACCGCGTCCTACCATTTTTTTACCAAATAGCTCACATAAACGTCGATGATAGAGATGCTGCAGAAGACATGTACATTTCCCAATGTTGCACCACTTTGGGATCACTCACAGTCTTCTCAGCTAGCTCGTTACAACTCATATTTTAGATGTAGATAAAAAGGAGTATGGTGCTCCACAAAGGCCTCATCGTGCCCTTCTTCAGGTTGCCCACCAGATGCCCCCTAGGTGCCCCAGGCGTGTGGTTCTTTCTTCATGCGTTACAAGCTATCTTCTAGATAAGCACTAATTAAGAAAGTGCTGCCAATATGCTACTGGTTCTACAAGCATTGTATTGTATGCGCATGGTCAACAAGGAGGGGTTGATGATAAGTATTCCAGAGTGCCGTATTACGAAAAACAATGAGCAACAGAGTGATACGAACTGGCACGATATATACAACACGTTGCGGCCAATCGCAAAGCATATCGTCTATAGGTATCGAGCCTCAGCGTGGCGGGGGCAAGAGAACGATATTGCAGAAGATATCACCCAGGAAACAGTACGGAAGCTGTTTGAATATGAGCAGAAAGTACAGCGGGGAGAGTCTGTACCTATTCATTCATTGGTGCCGATGATGCGTGTTATCGCCCATAATTATAGCAAAGATATGCTGCGTCATAATAACCGCGTGATCCGCATAGATGCAAACCACACAGAGATGCCTCCTTTGCATGAGGAGATCAATGTAGAAGAATGCGGAACTGAAAATGCTTATAATGAGATGCTTTTTAGAGAATTGGCACGCGCTATTGCCAGCTTCCCTCCCAAACAGCAGCATGCTTTACTGATTGATATAGCTGCACATATGAGTTTTGAGCAGCAACCTACCCCGTTGCAACAGGCATTTGCCAATGCTGGCATACAATTGCAAACATATCAAGATATGCTCCCAATAACGCCAGTAGGGCATAACCGGTACACCTCGTTGCTATCCCACGCTTACAAGCGCGTCTCAAACCTCCCTTGTGCAAAACAGTATAGAGAGCAAGATGATTACAGAAGAGAATAGTTGAGAGCCACACCGGCGTCATAAATGCGACCCCTATAATCTCACACCAATTGTAGACGGCGCATTTATGACGCCGGTGTGGCTCTCAATGGTACTTTTTAATCCTCTCTTTATAATATGCATTCTTATACGTCTATTTAATAGTGGAAGCAGAATGCGTTGCAGGAATGAGCCTTCTCCTGGTTGTAAGAAGATAGTCTCTCGCCACAAAGAAGTTTAAGGTGAGTGAAATGTATAAAGAAGTACCATACTTTTTCCTATCATATTCGAGGATAGATGAAGAAAATGCACTCCATTTGAAGGAAGATCTGGAACGTGCAGGCTTTGATGTCTGGATGGATCGTCATAATATTCAATGGGGAGGTAAATGGGATGATGTTGTGCGTGAAGCAATAAAAAAAGCGGCTGCGGTCCTCTATCTGGCGTCTCCCAATTCACGTAGCTCACCTAATGTGCTTCATGAAATTGATCTTGCAACATCGTATCAGCGGCACATTCTACCGTTATGGATTTCTGGTGATACCTCGTGGGCTGATGTTGCTGCATTTGGTTTATCTAGAATTAATTATATTGATCTTCGCTCAAACAAATATAAAGCGGGTCTTGCTGCTCTGTCAGAGGAAATTCGCGCCATACTTGATACTAACAGAAAGCATTCTCTTGTGCGCCTGTTAAGCGACGAGCGTATACCTATAGATGACCCCGCTTATGGCGTACATAAGGAGTACCCTATGCCTGAGTTTGCGGACAACATTCTCGTGTCGGCTTCTACAAAGAACCTTACCCTTTTTGTGTCTTCAGTGTTTAAGAGGGCACAAAAGGTATTTTCACGCCCTCCTCATCATACTGTACCCTCTACAATCCCTGCTCCTCCTACAATCTCTCCATTGCGTAACCCATATAAGGGTTTGTACTCGTTTAAATATGATGACTCCCGCGATTTCTTTGGTCGTGAGCGCCTGGTTGGTGAAATGGTCCAACAGGTGAAGCATATTGTGAGTGAGGAGAAACATCATAGCCAATCATCGCGCTGTATGCTTGTTGTTGGAGCAAGTGGTGCGGGGAAATCCAGTGTCGTTATGGCTGGTTTGTTGCCTGAGTTACAGAAGAGTCAGCCTATTCCCGAAATCAAGCGCTGGCTTTTTCTAGAACCAGTAAGTCCAGGTGAGCATCCTATTGATAGCCTTGTTTATGCGCTTAATCTTCCTTTTTTAAATAAGCAGGAGGCAGGATCTTCTATCTTAGCTGCGCACAAACGTATGATGTTGCGCCAGGAATTAGATGATTCTTCCGCGCGCGGCCTGCTCAATCTGTTACAAAGTCTTACCCCTGATCCTCATGATCGTGTGGTGCTTGTGATCGATCAATTCGAGGAATTGTTCGCGCCTGCTATCGATCAGGAGGAACGCGAGTTATTTAGTAACTTGCTTTTCACTGTCGCAACCGAACCACACAGTCAGGCCATCATTATTGTTACATTGCGAGCTGACTTCTACGATTATGTGCTCAAATATCCGCGCCTCTTTGAGATCATGAAGTCACACAGGATCGATATCCCTCCTATGCACTCACAGGAACTGCGTGATGTTATTGAGCGACCTGTACAGAATGCTGATGTGAATGTGATCTTTGATCCTGATCTGACAGGCGACCTGGTTTTCGAGATGCGTGAGCGTCCAGAGGCACTCCCTTTGTTACAGTTTGTGTTAGAAAAACTGTTTGAGCAACGCGAAGGCCGTCGTCTGACTCGTCGTAGTTACGATGCGCTTGGTGGCTTGCAGGGGGCTATCGATAGGCATGCTAATCATACCTATAATGATCTTCCCTCGGAGGCGCATCGTGAATATACACGTCAGCTTTTTACGCACCATTTTATTCATCTTACGGAAGCACGGGATGAATTGTCTCGCCTGGAGTTTGGCGAAGGGATTACCAGGCGTCGTGTGACACGTGCAGAACTCTGTCTGGATGATCCAGAGAGTAGCATTGCACGCGAAACGGTCGATGCTTTTACTGCGTCGCGCCTGCTCATCGCCAAGAGCGCGTTGCGGCATAGTACGCGCTTGGAAGAAAGTACCTATGAGATCAGCCATGAGGTGCTTATCAATGCCTGGGAGCGCCTGCGTAAATGGATTGAAATCGACCGTGAGGATATCTATTTAGTGCAACGTCTGCGCCCGGATATCACCCAATGGCAGAAAGAAAAAACACGCAAGAAGAAAAAACAGTATCTGCTTGAGAAACGTGAACTAAAGCAGTTTCAGAATTATAGCAGGCGTAAGCCACTCAGCTCACCAGAAAAGAATTTCCTGCATTATAACGTGCTGCGTCGCCGTATTCAGACAATAGGGTACGTTTTTCTATCGGCACTACCAATTTTGCTTACTATATCCTTCATATTAATGAATAAGCTATTTTTCCCAGATCCATCTATTGTCACCAATACCTTTAATAATGGCAAAGGTTCTTTGAGACAGGCTATCGCTCAGGCAAATTCAGGTACAGCTATCACGTTTGATAGCGGACTTGCTAATAAAACAATTTTTCTTAGAGGGAAAGATCTCCTGATACAGAGAAAGATCTTCATTAAGGGGCCAACAGAAGGCAATATCATTATAAGTAGTGATACCAATAATATCATTACAGTCACTCCTGGGAGTGATGTCACATTTACGAATATCACATTTGCGAATAGCTACACCCACAAAAACTCGTTTATTACGAATAATGGGACGCTTACATTGAATGATAGTCGGGTTGTAAACAATAAATCTTATGGCAATGGTGGCGCGATTATGAATGGTGGCCATCTGATTTTGAATGATACGTTCCTGTCTGGTAATACCGATAGCGGTAATGGTGGTGCGATCTACAACATTTTTGGCATAATGAATGTTAATGGTAGCACAATTACGTATAACCATGCTTATAATAATGGGGGTGGAATTTATAGTATTGGAGGGGATTTAGAGATATTAAACAGCCATGTCATGCAGAAT
>JACDAE010000768.1 GCA_013695595.1 Ktedonobacteraceae bacterium
CGGGCGGTGGCAAGCACGCGCCCCTACCCAAAAGTGCCTTTCTTTCGTAAAATAGAGTTCGATATCGATTTCGTAAACTATCTTTAGTTTTGGCTTGACAAGAAACGGTTTCCAGGTTATAGTTTTATTATTGAACCATCCAATGTGCTGTATGTTCATTGATAGCAACGAAGCGGTATGGCGTTATTTTATTGCAAAGAAGCAGGGATCAGGCATACAAGGAATGTAGACTATTTTCTAAGGCTTCGCTGATACCTCTTCGATACTCTACCTATGCCCCGAGATTACCCATGCCAGGAAGAGAATGTTTTTATGCATTCTCCTTCAATGTAAGGTCTACGTAATCAGTTGCTGTCATGTTGTGCTGTTGTCCATGCTTTTTAGAGAAGGGAAGGTACAAACATAAAGAAGGAAATTGGACGTGATGTCTCATTAGTGCAAAAGGTGTTGAATTAAAAGGGAATAGAGTGCGCTATCTAGCATGGAGGTTTGCAACGCAATGAAAAATTCTACGAGAATTTTGTCGCTTATCGTTCTAATCGCGTCAATGGCTCTGCTCTTTTTCGTTGCCAGCCCGGTGTCAAAGAACTCCAGGGCCGCAATGGCCGCAGGAACTCGTACATTTACCGTTGTCAATAACACCTCACAAACGATCTGGGCTGGTGCGTTGGGAAACTCAGGACAGATTGCACCCGGCAATGGTGGCTGGGCTATGGCTCCAGGGGCGACTCATACTGTTACGGTCCCCGATACCTGGGGTGGACGCTTCTGGGGACGTACCTACTGCAATTTCAATAGTGCGGGCGTTGGCTCGTGTGAAACAGGTGATTGCGGTGGTGTTCTGGCCTGCAATGGTGCGGGCGGTGTGCCTCCCGCAAGCCTGGCCGAGTTTACTCTGGGTGGATCTTCAGGCAATGATTTCTACGATGTGAGCTTTGTAGATGGCTTTAATGTTCCAATGACGATTACCCCTGTTGGAGGTGCGCAACCAACGCCCGGCAATGTGTATTGGTGTGGCGTCGCGGGCTGTGGAACTGATCTGAACCCGAATTGCCCTTCCGCATTACGTTCCATTGATGCAAGCGGACGGACTGTCGCCTGCAAGAGTGCCTGCGAAACATTCAATACTGACCAGTATTGTTGTCGTGGAGCCTATGCTACGCCAGCAACCTGCAACCCTAACAATTGGCCAGTTAATTATGCCTCCTACTTCAAAACTGCCTGCCCCAATGCCTACAGCTACGCTTACGATGATCCAACCAGTACCTTTCAAGACAAAGGAGCCAGTTTTAAGATAACCTTTGGGCCTGCTGGAGGAGGCGGGATACCCACGCCCACACCACCTGGTCCCACGCCCACGCCGCCCGGTCCCACGCCAACTCCCACACCCGGAAGCGGTTTTAGCTGGGGAGCAAATAGCGTTAGTGCAACCCAGGGCCAATTCTGGTTCTCTCCATCTGGCTGGACTGCGGGGTATGTGATCCTGCACTATGTCGTCGGTAACAACGGACAGCAGAATGTTTACACGACCTATAACAGCAGCACGGCTCGTTGGGAGTACACCGCAAGCGGCATAAGTTCCGGACAGGTCGTTAAGTACTCGTTCACCTATCAGAAAGGTGGACTCCAGTACGATACCAGTTTGTATACCTGGACTCACCCTTGATCCAATTGCGTTGAATTGCACATGTTTTTTCCCTACGCGATCTATTTTCCTGCATGCTTCTGGTTTTCTCAAGCATAGCGAATAAGGAGATGTCATGGATGCCAACTCTCGCGGCGCTCTGATGGGCCGCAAACCTGCTCAACGATTGATCGGAATGATCATGCTCCTGTGTTGTGTGGTCGGACTCTTTCTCGTCTCTCCACTCTTTCATCCTTCTTCTACTGCTCATGCCGCAGGGGGCTTGCAAATTAACGCTGGTGGCCCGGCGGTTGCTCCTTTCATAGCTGATGCGGACTTCACGGGCGGAGCCACGGTAACCTCAAATAAGACGATTACGACCACGGGGGTGACGAATCCTGCTCCCCAGGCCGTTTACCAATCCAATCGCTACGGCAACTTTAGCTATACCATTCCTGGCCTGACAGCGGGTGCGTCCTATATGGTGCGCCTGCACTTTGCGGAGACCTACTGGACGGCAGCCGGCAAACGTACCTTTAATGTTAGTATCAATGGGAGTCAGGTCCTGACCAACTTTGACATTTTTGCTGCTGCTGGTGGGACTGCCATTGCAGTTGTGAAGGAGTTCAATGCAACTGCCTCGTCAACTGGAACGGTTAACATCCAGTTTGCCACCGTTATAGATAACGCCCAGGTCAATGGCATCGAGATTCTTGGGGGAGCATCAGTTACGCCAACGCCAACATCCACGCCTGGAGTGACGCCCACAGCTACTGGAGGCGTGCCTGCCACGCCAGCCTCTGAAGAGTTGCATGCCAACAGCGATTCGTCGATTACGATGAGCTGGACACCGAGTGCAGGCGCTACCAGCTACCGCGTCTATCGGGGTACCGCGGCGGGTGGTGAAGGAAACACCCCGATTGCAACGACGACTTCCACAAGCTATACGGACCGAAACCTGAGTAGCACGCCGATCTACTTCTACCAGGTCAGCGCTGTAAACGCGGCTGGCGAATCCGGGCGGACGGCTGAGGACGCCTCCAAGACGCCACCACCGATCGGCACTGGCGGCAACATTGCTGGCGTGCCTTCCGGCAATTCGCTAATCTTCTACTGCAAAGATGCTATCCTCGGCGGCTTCGATTGGTTCCAGACGCTGACTGGCTGGTTCCCCCAGGTGCTCGGCTCCTCAGCCGCGCTTTCGCCAGGAAATCGTGTCGTGGATATGGCTTACGCGCAACACGGCACGATGACGTTTAACAACGTCGTGGTGCAAAAGAGCGGCCTGTACACGGTCGATTGGCGCTATGCCTTCCAGGGAGGACTCTTCCCCGCTGTGAAGAATCGGCAGATGGGGCTGATGGTCAATGGGAAGGTCATCACCAGCACCGAGCGCTTCCCAATCACTGGAAGCTTCGAGATCTATCAGGACTCGTCTCTGCAGGTCCAGTTGAACGCCGGAGTCAATTCGATCTCCATGCTTGCAGTCTCGGATCATGGCGTTTCCCGTGTTGATGAAATGACCGTGACTCCAGCTACTGCCTCTGTTCCGAGTGGTCCAACTAACCTGGTCGCTACTCCTGGTAGTACGACGGTAATGCTCAACTGGACGGCCAGCAGCAGCGGAAATCCAACTTCTTACACCATCTACCGTGGCACCGCTTCGGATGGTGAGAACCCCACACCCATCGCCACCGTGAGCGGCACGACCGTAACGTTCACGGACACAGGCCTGCACAACGGCACGTTGTACTTCTACAACGTCGCTGCGAACAACAGTGTGGGCGTGTCACCCGATACGAATGAGGTCTCAGTTACGCCGAACTAGACACACAATAAGGCAAGCGCTCCGAGTTGCTCTGGTAGCTCGGAGGTTGCGGCGATGGCGCATGCCTAATACCGTTTAAATAGCGAGAACAATGTTGAGGTGAGTAGGGGTAAGGGGCAGAGTGGATGGGTGGAGGGGGCCTTGTACTTACCCTGTCGGGAGAATTGACTGTTTCTCCCAACAGGGTAAGCACAAGGCCCCCTCCACCGCCACTCACCCACTCCTTACCCCTACTGTTATACCGTTCCTTCTTCTTATCGAAATTGTATTGGGCATGCGCCCAACACTGCGGATGCCAGAGGGCCTCCTGGTGATTATGAGCCGCGTCGGTCTAACAGATCACTCTAAACAGTGATACTGGTGCATGGTACTTGTGTTAAAGGAGATGCAGGATGCATACACTACATCTGTCAGATAGCCCCAAGAAATCGAAATCATCTATCATTGGCCTTGTATTACTCTTATTTGTAATAGCGGGAGGAGTATTTCTCTTAGCAACTCCTGCCCAGCAAGTAGTTCATGCCGCTGCCAGTGCTCCAGCAAATTCAGCGGTTACGACGTTCAGAAACGACAACGCGCACACGGGACAATACCCAAATGAGACTATTTTAAACACAACAAACGTCAACCAGTCTCAATTTGGCAAGCGCGTTTCCTATCCCGTTGATGGGCAGTTGTACGCGCAACCGCTCTACATTCCAAATCTCTCTATTAGTGGCGCAACTCATAACGTCGTTTTTGCCGCTACAGAGAATGATAGCGTCTATGCGTTCGACGCTGACCAGACCAGTGCCGTAGCGCCGCTCTGGAAGACCAGCTTGCTGCCTGGTGGCGCTACGGCAGTTCCCTATGCGGTCACATCTTGCGGCGATATGCAGCCAATAATCGGTATTACCGGCACGCCGGTCATCGATCCCGGTACAAATACAATGTATGTCGTTTCCTATTCGCAAGAAGGTGGGAGCCTGATCTATCGCTTACATGCTCTTGATATAACAACCGGGCAGGATAAAGGCACGCCTATCGTTATTCAAGGATCAGCGCCAGGGACGGGTCCGGGCAGTGTTAATGGCACCGTCAACTTTGATGCCCATGTGGAGCGGCAGCGTGTGGCGCTTGTGATGACGGGTGGAAAAGTCTATGTCGCCTTCGCTTCATTCTGTGATAATGGGAACTATCATGGGTGGGTCTTCAGCTATAGTTACAACGGTTCCACGTTTCAGCAGGTGAACACGTACATAACCACTCCGGCTGGATTGCAAGCATCGATCTGGGGTGGCGATGGTGCGTTGGTCTCTGACAATAATGGGAACTTCTACATTATGACCGGCAATGGCACATTTAATGCGAATACCGGTGGAAATGATGTCGGCGATAGTTTTGTGCGCCTCAATGCCCAGTTGCAGCGACAAGACTACTTTACGCCCTTTAATCAAAGCTGTATTTCCGCGGGTGATCAAGATCTCGGCTCAGGTGCTCCTCTATTGCTGCCGGGAGCGAATGCGCTGATTGGGGGAGGCAAAGAGGGACGTATCTATGTGGTCAACACGACGAATATGGGGCAGTTTACCGTCGATCCGAATCTCACTTGTAATGGAAGCGCTGAAGAAAACCGCACGGATATAGATAAGGTTCAGCAGGAAACACCTCCTGCAACTTTTGGCGAAATCTTTAGTACACCAGCTTTCTGGAATGGTCCGAATGGGCAGTACGTGTATGTATCGTCGGTTGGTAGCCAGACCAAAGCGTATTCATGGATTAATGGAAAGCTTTCAGCCACTCCCACCTCCGTTACCTCTGTTACCTTTGGTTTTACTGGTGGCGATCCGGTCGTTTCCAGCAATGGAACCGCATCTGGTACCGGGGTTCTCTGGACTATCGACTCAGGTTCAATCCTACGAGCCTATGATGCCAGCAATCTGGCGAACGAGTTATACGACAGTAACCAGAATGGGAGCCGCGATGGCCTGGGGGGTGGATATGTGAAGTACAGTACGGTTGCTGTGGCGAATGGTGAAGCGTTTGTGGGTACTGCGGCGAATCTGGCGATCTTTGGTCTCCTCCCTTCAGGTTCGCCACCCACGCCAACTCCCACGCCGACGCACATCCCAGGGGGCATCCAGATTAATTCTGGTGGTACGGCCAGCGGGACATTCGTGGCCGATACCGACTTTGTGAACGGCACGACCGTGACGAGTACTAATGCGATCACCACCAGTGGGGTGGCCAATGCCGCGCCGCAGGCGGTCTACCAGAGCAATCGTTTCGGCACCTTTAGCTACATTGTTCCTGGCCTGAATGCGAATACGAGTTATACCGTGCGCCTGCATTTCGCGGAGACCTACTGGACGGCGGCGGGTCAGCGTGTCTTCAACGTCAGCATCAATGGTCAGCAGGTGCTCACGAACTTTGATATTGTGGCGGCAGCCGGGGCAGCGAACAAAGCGGTGGTCGAGCAGTTCACCGCTACAGCGGACAGTGCGGGTAGGGTGTCGTTTCAGTTCATCACGGTCAAAGACAATGCCCAGGTCAACGGCATCGAGATTGTCCCATCCGGGTCGCCGCCTCCACCTTCTGGTATCCAGATTAACTCCGGCGGTCCGGTGGTTGCACCGTTCATAGCCGATACCGACTTTGTGAACGGCACGACCGTGACGAGTACCAATGCGATCACCACCAGTGGGGTGGCCAACGCCGCGCCGCAGGCGGTCTACCAGAGCAATCGTTTCGGCACCTTCGGTTACACGATTGGCAGTCTGGTCGCCGGGAAAACGTACACAGTGCGTCTGCATTTCGCGGAAACCTACTGGACGGCGGCGGGTCAGCGCGTCTTCAACGTGACGATCAACAGCCAGCAGGTACTCACGAATTTTGACATTGTGGCGGCAGCCGGGGCAGCGAACAAAGCGGTGGTTGAGCAGTTCACCGCCACGGCGGACAGCACTGGCAAGATAACGCTCCAATTCATCACCGTTAAAGATAACGCTCAGGTCAACGGCATCGAGATTTTGTAAGAAAGGAGAAGAATAAGCTCATACATCAGGAACTGGTGTGTCATTTTTACGATGAAAATGATACACCAGCGTACCCCATGCCAGTCTATCATTGCCCATCTCATGAGGATGGGAAAAAGGAGTAGGATCCACTATGGACGCACAATCCCCACGTTCCAGGAACAGTGTACGATCGGAAGATTTTGTAAAATTGCCCAAGACACCCGTAAGCCGTCGCGATCTCCTTAAGCTGGGTTTTGCTGGTACTGCTGCCGCCACACTTGCGACTATTGATTCCCTCGCCTGGCTTCCACAACGCCTGGCCCATGCAGCATCGGCGAACACCTCTTTGCCAGATATTCAGTTTGATATCAGCAACTTTATTGCACCTGCTCAAACCTTCAATGGTATTCCCTTCCGCTTCGGGCCAGTCTACACTGTTTTCCTCACTGCCCGACTTAACTCTACGCCTGACCATCTTGATCAACAGGATATGAACTATACGCTCAATACCATCGAGACGGTGTACCCGTTCAGTCCCAGTGGGATTTTCACCTTCATTGCCTATGGCCTGCCTTATTTTCGCAGGCTGCCAGGTGGGCTTACTGGAAGCCTGGTTAGCAGTAACATGCCGCGCCTGCTCTCCGATACGAGCCGCTATGTACTGGAGGAGGCTGTACCCGGTCCGACCGATGTCTCTCCCCAGAATCCAAACATCACCAAGAAGACCTTCAATGTCCGGGTGGGCATTGAATCGAATGATATCCTTTTCACTTTGCGTAGTGACGTCTTAAGCAACATTAACAGTGTCGTCAACTGGTTTTTTGGCAGTAACAAACTTGGTGGAAATTCTATCCCCTCTCCTCAATTTGCGTCTAATGGTTTGCTTAGTTTCACAACAGTTCGGACCCAGTTTACACAGATTGGCCTGCCGCGTCAGGTAGCGGATGCGCATAATCTCCCCTTTGCCAGTGAGGTCAATCCCCAATCACCTATGTGGATGGGGTTCTCGGATCAACAGGTCTCGGCCAGTGGCCCTGCGTCTATTGTGACGCTGCGCGGGAATAGTTCTGCAACCTTGACGACGGCGACCAGCGGCAGCTACTTCGACAATGGCAGCATCCAGCATCTCTCGCAAGCACTTCAGGATCTGAATGCGTTTTATGCCCATACGGTTAGCAATTCGGAACCGTTCACAGAACGCGTGCAGTATATGTTCCGTTCTGATCCGATTCCCTCGCTGGGCAATACTGATCAGTTCACTGATGGTGGTGGTACGGCTTTTCTGGCGAATGATGCCTCTATCTTCCTGAAGTATAAGGCACAGGGAACGACTGAAGCCATGCAAACGGCAGCCAGTCCAAACAGAGTAAACGATCCCCAGCCTGACGGGAGCGGTGTGAAGCCGCGCATGGGTCACCTTTCTGCATTGCAGCAGTCCTCACGTGCTCCAGATGGTACGCCCATGCATATTCGTATGGATGGGCCGGGCTTCGGCACCGTAGATGTGCCGGATGGTAGCAGTCAGCCTAAGTTACACTTCACGATGTTTATTCCGACGGCTGATTTCTTCAAAACGATGCGTACAAACCAGGCTGCGTTACGCTTCCAGACGTTGCAGGCCGGGAGTGGTGGGAGTTCTACTGGTACCGTTGATCCTGATGACAATGGTTTGGAGCGCTTCATTACCGCAACGCGTCGGCAGAACTTCCTCTGTCCGCCGCGTCGTCACCGCGCTTTCCCCCTGCTAGAGTTCACGCCCAACACTGCCATGAGGACCAGGTCTACGACCACGCATGAGCAGACCCCATTGTCAAGAATCGAACACCTCTAAACGAGATGAAATGCGGTGGGAGCGTCACATGACTATTTTTTAGTTATGTGATGCTCTTGTCCAGGCTCTCCATCTATTAAGGGTAGAGGTGCACGCCCAATCCCGTTTCAATCCCGAGAACGATGTCGACAACCAGTAGGGGGTGAGTGGTGGTGGATGGAGCCAGGGTAAGCACAAGGCCCCATCCACCACCACTCACCCCCTACTATTGCAACATCCATTCTTCTTCTCGAAACGGGATTGGGCGTATGCACGGTGACGCCCCTACCCACATTCCCAACGGTTCCCCCGAAGAATGAAGGCCCCTTATCTAAACGTCAAATAAGGGGAAAACCCTATAATATCCTGTATTATTTTCTATGATGTAATACGTAATAAATATTGAAAGGCAGTTCAACTATGGTCTATCGTATATATATTTACAATATAAATACTCTTATATTATTTAATATGTTTAAAATTTGCTTATATATAACAGATGGCTTCATACGATTTGAGATTGTCATCTACGGAGGGTATTTGAATTGAACAAGTTAGATGAAATACAAAAAGAACCATTGCAAGCAAGGCAGAGCAGGAAGCTCCCAATCGGTGCATTTTTTATAGGAAGTGCCATTTCTTACATTGGGGATATGTTCACGCTGCTCGCCATCCCCTGGTTTGTGCTGCAGACAACTGGCAGTGTCATACAGACAGGGATTACGGCTTTCTTCTCGACATTGCCTATGGTGTTCTCCGCCTTCTTTGGGAGTGCTCTTGTCGATCGCCTTGGCTACAAGCGTACAAGTGTTCTTGGCGACATCGCCAGTAGTATCGCTGTCGCCCTCATCCCCTTACTGTATCTCAGCGTGGGGATCGCGTTTTGGCAACTCTTAGCTCTGGTGTTTCTCGGTGGGCTACTGAAGTCACCTGGTGGCACGGCTCGCCGATCGATGCTTCCTGATCTGGCGCATCTGGTGGGGATGCGTTTGGAGCGAGCGAATGCCTTCTCTGATGGTATTAACCGCGTTGCTGGACTCATCGCCGCTCCACTGGCTGGTGTGCTCATTGCCTTGATTGGAACGAGTAATCTGCTCTGGATCGATGCCATTTCGTTTGCTCTCTCGGCCCTTCTTCTTGGGGTTGCTCTTCCTAAAATCTCATCCTCGGAAACACAAAAGGGAGAGAGCAAGCGTGGCTATTTTGCAGAGCTGTGGGAAGGGGTCCAATTTATCCACCGTGACGCACTGGTTCTTTCGCTGGTGTTCGTGATCATGATTACGAACCTGCTCGATGGCGCGTTCTTTTCTGTGGTGGAACCGTCCTATATCAAGCATGTTTTTAATAGCGCGGTCCCTTACGGCCTTATCGTTGCGGCTTCAGGCGGTTCTGCATTTGTCGGAACGCTGGTATTTAGTCTTGTTGGTCATAGGCTCCCACGTCGTTTCACGTACGCAATCGGCTACATTGTAGGGGGAGCCTTAACGTTCTGGGTTTTTCTGTTTTTCCCGGTATTACCGGTTCTCATTGCCTGGCAAATCATCGCAGGCTTCGCAATTGCTTCCGTCAACCCCATTTTTTTACGGTGATGCAGGAACGACTGCCAACGGAAATGCGTGCACGGATCTTTGGAACAATAAGTGCTGGTACCCTCGCAGGCATTCCTCTTGGGACGTTTGTTAGTGGATATGTGGTTACCCTGCTGGGATTGCAGATGACGCTTTTCGTGATGGGAGCATTGTATCTCGTGACGACGCTCTCGCTCCTGGTCAATCCTGCTATAACGAAAGGGATGAAAAAACCTCTCCTACTGAGCTCTACCCAGGATAGTGGCATCTAAACAGCACCTCCTGCGGCATACGCAGGAGGTGCTGTTTAGATGCCACTGAGACAATTGCCTCAGGCTGGAAATTGCCTCAGGCCAAGGATGTTGTTGTCTGCATCCTTTACAGATGCAATCAACATACCGCCGCCGACATCCTGAACCGCTTGCTGTACCTGAGCGCCTGCATCCAGCAAACGTTGCAGGCTTTCCTGAATATTGCTAACGTTCTGATAGCCGATAGGGCCAGTCATGCCTTTATTGTGACCATAGGGATCTAAACCTATTTCTTGATCTCCAACTTTGAAGCCAACATAATAAGCGGTATCCGCATAGGGCTCTACGCCCAGAAACGTGCTGTAAAGCGCCTTCGCTTGAGCCAGGTCTTTCACTGGATAGACGAATAAGCTAATACCTTCAGACATAAAAAACTCCTTCTACTTGTTGAACAGAGAGATTTCGATCTTGACGAGGTTTGCCCACCTGTGTTCGGTCTGCCCGTCACATTCGTTGGGCTTCGCTCGTTATTATTATGACGGAACGAAACAAGGAAATGTGACTGGATGAACGAACACGAATGGCTGGCAGAGCAATTTGAGACATATCGGACCCATCTGTGGGCAGTAGCTTATCGGATGCTTGGTAACTTTAGTGAGGCGGAAGATGCTGTGCAGGAGTCCTGGCTGCACCTCAACCGCGCCGATGTAAGCGGCGTCGAGAACCTGGGTGGATGGCTGACAACGGTGGTTGCGCGGGTGTGCCTTGATATGCTGCGTTCGCGCAACTCGCGGCGCGAGGAGCCTCTGGATGTACACGAGCCTGACCTGATCAAGAGCAGCGAGGATGAGATCGACCCCGAACAAGCAGCACTGTTGGCCGATGCGCTTGGTCTGGCGCTGCTTGTGGTGCTCGATACTTTGAATCCTGCCGAGCGCCTTGCGTTTGTGTTGCACGACCTCTTCGCCGTACCCTTCGACGAAATTGCGCCTATTGTGGGGCGCTCCCCGACTGCAGCCAGGCAGCTTGCGAGCCGTGCTCGTCGCCGGGTGCAGGGAGCAATCACAGCACCTGATGCTGATCTTATACGCCAGCGCGAAGTGGTAACTGCTTTCCTGGCCGCCTCGCGTGATGGTGACTTTGCTGCGCTGCTCGCGCTTCTCGACCCTGACGTTATATTCCGGCACGACCTCACCGTGGTGCCTGTGGGCGCGGCACCGGAGGTCCGTGGTGCGGATTCCGTCGCCAGGCAGTTCTCAGGACGTGCTCAGGGCGCGCGACCTGCTCTCGTGAACGGAACCGTAGGAATCGTTGTGGCCGGGCATCGTCGACTGTTCCTCGCGCTCAATCTCACGATCACACGCGGGAAAATCGTCGAGATCAACGTGGTCGCCGATCCCGAACGCCTCCGCCAACTTGATGTGGCGATTTTAGATAAATGAGGATGCTCGCCACCCACTGTCCCAGGGCTTTTTGGTAGTCCCGAAAGTCTTGTAAGAGTGAAAAAAACGTCATTTCTTGCTAGAATAACGAAATCTTAAAAGCGTTAAGAAAGCGAGAAACGACGTAGATGTACCTTACCATATTCGAAGAAGTCGAGCAAAACACTCAGGAACCAGTGCAGATAGATGCAGCATCATTGTATTGTGCCTTTGAAAAGGTGAAAGATGGGCGAAAAAGGAGAGGAAAGCGGTATCCTCTGGCATTGATTTGCACGTTACTTCTGTTAGGAAAAATGGCAGGAGAGAAGATAATCAGTGGGGTGGTTGATTGGGTTAAAGAAAGAGAAGAATGGCTTCGACAATCTCTGGACTGGCCCAAAGGCTTTCCAGTGAATTCGACCTACAGCGAGGCATTAGCGCACTGTGATGGAAAAGAGGTCGCACAAATCATTGCCCAAGTCATTCTCAAAGCTCGCGCAGAAGAGCAGTGTGGAATAGAACCCAGCCGATTACTGGCTCAGCGACAAGAAGAGGAACCGCTCATTCATACGGCAATGGATGGCAAAACGATGCGTGGGACTCTCGGACATACAAAAGAAGACCAGCCGCCAGTGCATCTTCTCTCCCTCTATGACTGTGAAAGCGGTATTGTCCTGACCCAAGAAGCGGTCAAAAGCAAAGAAAATGAGATCACGGCATCAGGGGCGTTTTTGCATCCGTTGCTGGTGAAGGGGCGTATTTTGAGTGCGGACGCGATGCACACGCAAAAGAAATGGTGTGCAGGGGTAACAGCCTATGGAGGATATTACCTGGTCATTGCGAAAAACAACCAACCAACCGTTCGTCAAGATATTCACGAGTTTTTTGAAGATCCAGGAGCTGATCAACAGGAATGGCAGTATTATAAGAAGGTCCAAAAAGGGCATGGAAGGCTGGAAGTGCGAGAAATTTGGACGAGTTGCGAGATGAATGAGTGGTTTGAGAAAGAATGGGACGGAATTGCCCAGATTTTCAAAATTCGTCGGACGATCACGCAAGGAGAAGAAGTACGAGAAGAAATCATCTATGGTTTCACGAGTTTAAACCGAAAAAAGGCAAGTGCCAAGCGGATCTTGCATCTGAACCAAAAACATTGGTCGATCGAAAACCGATTACATTATCGGCGAGATGTGACATTAGGAGAGGATGCTTCGCAAGTGCGGAAAAGGAATGCACCACAAGCACTTGCGGCATTGAATGGAATTATTCTTGCATTGATGGATTGGTTACAGGTGAAGAATGTTGCCTCGCAAATGCGCCATTTTTGTGCAAAACCTCATGAGATGGTACGTTTGTTGCTTGGCAAGCTCTCACGGTAGGACGGGACTACCAAAAAGCCCTGC
>JACDAE010000770.1 GCA_013695595.1 Ktedonobacteraceae bacterium
TCCACCCATCCACACCGCCCCTTACCCCTGCTGACGACATCATGCTTGGGATTGGATCACCGCCTGGTTTCGCAATTCCTTAAATTAGCCCTTTACTCTGTAAGAATTGTGCCGCAACATCGTGTGGCGTTGCTCCATTGACGACCTGCAACTGAAGCTGGCTGCTCACCGCTGAGGTCAAGTATGGAGCTAGCTTGTTCAGCGTAGCTGCAATCGCCGGTGATTTGCTGAACGTATCCTGGCGAATGATTGGAGCTACCTGGTAGATCGGGAACAGGTTCTTGTCATCCTGCAAGAGCACGAAGTTGTCCTTGGTAATCAAGGCGCTTGTCGTGTAGCAGACGTTAAATTGTGCCTGACCACTGATCACTGCCTGGTAGGTAAGAGCGGCGTCGAGCACCTTGGTTGTGCCGAAGTCGAAGCCATAGGTTGGTTTCAAGCCAGGGAGCACATTTGGATCACTTTTGCCATCAGGCGGTGTTGCGATTGTTAGCTTGGAAGCCTGGGAGGCCAGATCAGAGACCTTTGTGGCATTGTATTTTGTGGCATTGGCCTTTGTTGTGCAGATACCATAGGTATCATTGAGTGGTGAGAGATCAAGCCAGGTAATCTTGTATTTTTGTTCGTAGCCCGTTTTCACTGTTTGGTAATCTGTCTGCACGTTATGGGCTGTTTTGTCACCAAGTTTTGCCAGGCCCGTTGCTGTGAATTCGGGATAGAGGTCAATGCTACCAGATGTGATGGCACTGAATACAATAGCGTTTGTTCCTAGCTTGGCTTTTTCGGTTACCTTGAAGCCTGCATGTTCTAATACTTGCGAATAGAGCGAAGTAAGTATTTGTGCTTCAGTGTCGAGTTTACCACCAACTGTGAGATGGATACTAGAGTTGCTCGGTGTGCCACTAGTCGTGGTGGTGGTCGAGCTGCCACAGCCTGCCAGGGCAAGAAGCGAAATAAGGATGATAAGGCCCATTGACCTGGCCTTGAGTGTGTTTACAATTGTAGACGACATACATTACTCCTTTGAGGAATAGAGGGTTCTCCATCTTTTTGGAGACCTGGACGGATGGTCACAGGAAAAAAGAAGAGATGCAAACATCTCCGCTAACATTACGACAATGCACTACGAAACTTCTCGCACACGCAGACCCGCTGGAGTGAGCGCACGCTGTAATTGACTGAGTAGCACCTCTGCGATGAGGGCTAGAATGGCAACCGGGATAGCTCCTGCCAGAATCTGGACATCGTCAAGTTGGTAGAGTCCCGATAAGATATATTCTCCATAGCCACCAGCACTAATGATGGCGGCAAGGGTGGCCGTCGCGATAATTTGCACGGTAGAGGTACGCACACCTGCTGCGATAATTGGCAGAACCAGAGGTGCCTGAATCTTTGTAATAATCTGCCCTGTAGTCATCCCTATACCTTTTGCCGCATCAATGATTGCTGGACTGATGCCGCGAATGCCTGTGTACGTGTTAAGTAAGATAGGCGGAATACCCAGCACCGTAAGCGCAATCATTGCGGGCAAAAATCCTAGACCCAGATAGGGAAGCACTGCGACAAGAAAGGCGATGATCGGAATCGCACGCATGAGGCCACTAATGTTCACCGCAATAAAGGCCAGCAAAGGATTACGAGACACCGCCGCTCCTAATACGACACCGATCATGATGGCAAGCACAGTGGAGGCAAGGCACAATCCAATATAGGTAAGAGTGTGCCCCAGATAGTCGTTACTGGGATTGACAATAAATTGATACAACTTATCCATATGAATCCTCTCCTATGCGACCGACACAGCACTGCGTCCTCGGTTCAATAGTATCTGGATGCCAAGTAAGGCCAGATCAAAAATAATTGCCAACAACGCTATGGTAATCGCACCTGCAACTACCTGGTCATAATTCTGATTCTGGATGCCTGTAAAGATGAGATCACCCAGTCCTCCCTGTGCTACAAGTGAGGCCAGCGTTGCAATGCCAATACTGGTCACGGTCGCCACACGTATGCCTGCAATGATAACAGGTAAAGCCAGTGGTAGCGTGACACGCAGTAGCATCTGAGATCCATTCATCCCCATCGCATGTCCAACCTCCAGCAGCAAGGGATCAATACCATTCACACCAGCAGCTGTGTTGCGAATAAGGACAAGTTGTGTGTAAACGACAAGTGGAATAATAATGGTCGCAATAGTTAACTGCGTAATTGGGATCAGAAATGCTAACAGGGCGAGGCCAGGAATGGTATACAGCAGGCCACTTATGGTAATTACGGGCAGGTAGATGCGGCGATACCGTGCCACGAGCAATCCCAACGGCAATGCAATGATCAGCGAGATCAACATACTGATGCCAACAATAGTCAGATGCTGGGACAGCAGGTTGGGAATACTTTCCTGATCGTTAAGGTCATAGTGAAGCGGATTGAGCAGATAATGCATAGTCCTCCCTTGCTTCACAGAATTTTGCGAAGCTGTATGATAACATCATAGTCATCCGTCCTAGATAGTAGTCTCAGCACGTGTCGTTTCGTTACTACGCACATGCGTAATCGCGGTGTTGATGCTGGCAAGGGTGATGTATCCGAGGTGTTGCTGGTCGTTTGTGTCCTGGACGGAGAGGGCGGGGGCGTTACTGGAGAGGAGGTTCAACATGGCTGTGAGCAGGGTTGCATCAGAAGAACATGTAGGAACATCTCCCCAGTGTGCGGAAGAGACCGCCTCTGGCTCGTTGTCCAGCGCGTCGATAACGGGCAGATACTCGAGTTGGCGCAAAATGCTATCTGCACCTACCAGCTTGCTCACAAATTCGTTGGCGGGATTTGCCAGCAGATCAACCGGCGAACCGAGTTGTACCAGCTTGCCCTCGTTGAGGACCGCGATCCGATCCCCCAGCTTAAACGCCTCTGTAATATCGTGTGAAACAAATAAGATCGTTTTATGCACATCGCGCTGAATACGCTTCAATTCATCCTGCATGCGTGCGCGTGTGATGGCATCGAGTGCGCCAAACGGCTCGTCCATCAGCAAAATAGCGGGATCGGTTGCCAACGCACGGGCAAGGCCCACACGCTGCTGCTGACCACCCGAAAGTTGACGCGGGAACCGTTTGCGATATTCATCTGGTGGTAGTCCAACCAGGTCCAACAATTCATCAACACGCGCAGCCAGGCGCTGCTTCGTCCAGCCACCCGCGATCTCAGCCGTCACGCGCACGTTTTCGGCGATGTTCATGTGCGGGAAAAGTCCAACTTGCTGAATAACATACCCGATGCGCCGACGCAGCGTGATCGGATTCTCTTCCAGAACATTTTTGCCGTCAATAATAATCTCGCCGGATGTTGGCTCAATCAGGCGATTGACCATGCGTAAGAGCGTCGTTTTGCCAGAGCCAGATGTTCCCACCAGCATGCAGGTGCTTCCCTCCGGCACATCAAAGGTCACAGAAGCAACGGCAGGGCGTTCAGTACCTGGATAGCGCTTGGTGATTTCTGAAAATGCGATCTTGCCCATGCGTAGGATGCCCTCCTTCTTGGTTATATAATTGATAGACTAACTTAACTATACAATATCACTTGAATTATATGCAAACCCGGTTCTCTTACGTGTCTAAAATGCCTCCCCACCCATCTAGGGTAGGGGCGCACGCAAGGTGACGCCCCTGCCCATTCAATGTCAGAATGACACTCATATAGTACGTCGTGAGCAGGAGAAAAGTCTCGTCCTTTGGTCCTGTCAACAACGAAAATTCTCTAAAGCCTTTCCATGAATACGTTTATCTTGAATAAGTCAATGGGATTGATGAATGTAGTTGTACAAAATAGGGCGTGAAATTGCCCTCTTATCGTTATCGTCGTTTGTACTATATTCTCCTGGAGAACTCTATGCATCGTAGTATTTCTAGCTTGATCATTATTGCCGTTGCTGCTCTGGTGATCATTGGAGGTGCCGTTGGTATTTCCTTTGCGGCCCATGCGACAGTAAACCAACGTACACCGATCATCGGGCAAACCGTTCCTCTGCTCAAGCATGCTCAATTTATGAGCGCCGCCTCTGGACAGCAACAGCTCGACCTGTCAATTGGACTAAAGTTGCGTAATGCACAGGAACTCGATACGTTATTAAGCGCAATGTATAATGCGAAATCTCCTCTCTATCATCATTTCCTCTCTCCGCAGCAGTTTGCCGCTGAGTTTGGTCCGACATCTGCCCAACAGCAACAGGTGGTGAGCTATCTACAGGGTCAGGGGATTACCGTGACGCATGTAGCTTCTAATGGTCT
>JACDAE010000772.1 GCA_013695595.1 Ktedonobacteraceae bacterium
CGCTGGTGTAGGGGCGCAGTTTACAAGCCCGCTGCGTGCCGCCAATACCCACGTTTCTACACGGTTTTAGACGCGTGGATTCAGGTCCACACGGATGCGGTTATCGGGCGCAAATTTCACAGGCACAATCGCGGGTTGGTTGTAGACGGGGGCGGAGGTGCTATCGCCGAACATCGTACACCACCACTGGCCTTTTACATCCTGAAAGTAATTTCCATGTCCCGCCCAGGAGACAGCCTCATAGGCTCCAGTGTAGGGACCATAGATATTGGTTGCAGTCTGCACTTCGCTATTGTAGTAGCCAAGGCCAGGGAAATGTGCTGCAGCCAGGAGATAGATGCCGTTGTGCTTGATCATCTCAACGCCTTCATCAACAACCCCTGTTTTCTGCAATGGCTCGGCCAGCCCGGTGAGATCACTCTTCATTTTGGCGATATCTCTCTTATCCAGGTAATAGACTGTTCCATCATCGTCCTGGAAGAGTGAGGGATCGATATGCCCATGTGCGATAGGAGTAGCGGCCTCAATGTGATACGGTCCCGTAACTTTGCCCGTCGCACTTTTAAGAATGCCAGTTCCACATGTAAGTGTCGCGAATTCCATTTGGAACGTTGATGAGCGCCTTAATGCTCGGTGGGAAGATCGGAGCGCCCGTCTGAAACAGAATCCACTGCTGATTGGTGGCACCTGTAGAATTGCCCAGGTCGATTTTAGCACCGCTTGCCAGTGAGTTGCCCACAACCTCAAGGACCTTGTCGCTACTACGATTAACAATGCGATAATAGCTGCCCACCGTCACCAGTTGCCATTGTTGATTCGTGCCTCCATTATTTGTGCGCTGATCGATCGTGGTTCCATTCAGTTCAAGAACTTTGCCACTATTCTGATTAACAATGCGATAGTAGCTGCCTGCAACGATAAACTGCCATTGTTGGTTCGTTGTACCTGCATCGGTAGCTTGATTGATGCCAGCTCCATTTGCCGTCGAACCTCCCGGTACATCTAGCACGATGCTACTATTGCGATTGGTGATGCGGTAATAGACGCTGGAATTGATGGATGGGCTTGCAGCATGCACTATCCCATGGTTTATGCCATTGAATGCTGCTGTAAGCAGCGTAAGCAAGAGCGCAGAAATTCCTATCATAAAGAGGAATGTCCGTCCGCGCGGCCTATATATGCGTAAACTTCCTTGTGGATTTGTCATAATTATGAGCTTCCTTTGAAAGAGTAGTCGGGATGCATCCATACGACCCGGCTGATTGGATCAATTCTCATCGTTCCCTGGACAGAGGTGGTCATCCAATATCGTTTCGGATATATTGGATGGCCCTCTTTTCCAGGGAACGATGAGGCGAAACTCTTACGATACTTTAAATGCGTCCAGCAGCATATACGTTCCCGAACGCTTGACCAGCTTGATTGTATGCGTCCCTGACGCTAAGCCTGAGATGCTATAGAGCACCACTTGAGATGCGCGTGAAGAACTGACCGCGCTCACGGTCTTTTTGAGGGTACCGTCGATATAAACATCTACATTACCCTCATCGGTATAGGTTTCCGTAATGTATTGGATGCCCGTCCCGGTGAAGGTGTAGGAGACCGAGTCCCCATTGTTCCTCGTGACATGGATATTATTGTTGGAATCGCCCAGACCCCGATTGGCCTGGTGAGACCAGCCATTGCCGCTATAGGTGAACCCGGATTCGTCGTTGTTGACCAGAACCTTATCCTGGGTCACTTTGAAGACGTAAGCCGAACTGCTGGCCTGCCCGGTTGGAGTATGAATGACCAGCGAGGAGGTACTTTGGGTGAAGCTGAGTGTGCCAGAATGACCCAGCAATTCGACCTTTGTGACATTCCCCAGGTAGGGTGAGCCTTTCTTGAGATTGGTGAGCGTCAATGTGCTACCCGGCCATGACAGAGCGATGGCGTAGATGGCGGCCCCTTTTCTGGTGTAGTAGGTATTGCCTTCCCCGAATACAGCGAAGGGACGCGTCCCATAGATGGCCTCGCCATTGATTTTGAGCCAGTTGCCGATGCCTGTCACAACATCAATAGCTTTCTGATCCAGGTGCCCATCGCCATGTTGAGGCACATTGATCAGATAGGTGCCATTCTTACTTACCGCGTTGACAAGGTTGTGGATGACGGTCCCGGCGCTCATCGTGATCGGATTAGGAGCGTAGTAGTGCCATGGCCCTAACGAGTTCTCCGCCTGCCAGGGGTAATCCTGGATCGTTGCGGCAATCGTCTTTTCCCAGTCCTGAGCGAGAGCCGGGAGAGCCTGGTTGGGTATATTCTTAATATTGAGGACGACATCCATCTTGCCATTGTTCCACTGCAAACTCTTATTATAGTAGTTTGCGGCGATCACGTAGGATTGATTGGTGATGCTCCAGTCCGTCGCGGTCCCTGTGGGAGCGGTTGGATTAACGGAATCATCGAAGTAGAGAATGTCGGGTTTGTGCTTGGTGATCAGATCATCGACGCGCCAGTAGAACTGTCGAACATAGGGATCGGTATCTTTTGGATGGTAGCCAGGACCTGTATGCACGGGACCATTGAGGGCCTGCGGGTCCAATCCATTCCACCATTTGCCCTTGCCGTCTGCGGCAGTCAATACTCCATCATAGGGGATGCCCGCGTATGCGCCCGTTTTGTCGTGATTATAGCGTGCAGGCATGAAGAAGCCCCAGGCCGGTCCAGGGCAGGCATGATAGGTTACGCCAAAGTGAATGCCCTGCGCACGTGTAGCGGCAGCCCACTCGCCGATGATGGACGACTTTCTCCCCACCGTCTGCGAATTCCAGGGTTGATAGGTTGAGTCCCAGTTATCGTAGTTATCATGGTGGTTGGCCAGAGCCATGAAGTACTTTGCGCCACCTTGCTGCACGTAGAGTTTCAGCAGCGCGTTGGCGTCCCATTGACTGCCGGTAAAGAGATGGGTGAGGTCCTTATAGCCAAACTGAGAAGGATGTCCATAATGAGCAAGGTGGTAGTTGTAATCGGCTGTTCCCTGTTCATACATGTGCAGGGCATACCAGTCGCCATATTCAGGCACCGATTGGGGAGACCAGTGTGCCCAGATACCATATTTAGCGTCGCGGTACCAATCCGGAAAACGATATTGTTGGGCAATTGTGGCCCAGCTTGAATCTGGTTTGTAGGTGCCACTGGCGGGAGTAAACGCGGGCAGGTTCCAGATATCCAGCGCTGGAGCTGCCTTCGCAATGCCAGCTTTGCCAAAGAACAACTTTGAACTCAACCCTGCCGTGCCACTGATTGCAGCGGTAGTGATAGCTGAAGTCTTCAGGAAATTACGTCGCGTCAGTCCATGTTTGGCGCGAATTTGCTGAATAGTACTCTTCATTGAACGTTTGGTCATGAAATGCTCTCCTTGCATTGTAAAAACTTGCTCATCGTAACGAAAATGTCCGTTGAGCGTCGTACATATTGATCATCAATTGACCAATGTAGGGGCGATTCATCTCCCCCTGGGACTCCGGAACATGACCCTATCCATTGGCGGGGTCGCGTTTTTGGGGTCCTGGTGAGTCTATAAAATTTTGAACGCATCGAGAATCAAGCGTTCGCCAGAGACGTTCACAAGCTTGCATGAGATGCTCTCCTTGCATTGATAAACTGTTTCACACGAGTAAAATCATTTTTCAAGTATGACAGGTATCCATCCTCAGGAGAGTAAACTTGCCCTGAAGCATCGAGGTGCCAACTTTGCTGTAGTAAGGCCCGGTAATACTTTCTTCGCCTCCTTGCGTAAAAGCATGTCTCATAATTGTATACTGTATACAACTTTAAAGCAATGATACCATCTGGCATAGCACTCTGCCCGAAAGAGCTTATCCATGTGTCACAGTTAACAAACGCGAGGCATGAGTATTCAGAGTGACGCTAAAACTCCCACTGAAACTGCCCAGATTGCTATGATTCCACAGGTCATGAACCATTGCCGAGCCGCTAAAGCCCAGGTTGCTCCAGTTAACTTTCACGGTTGCCGTGGTGCTACCGAGGTTAAAAAGGCCGACCGTATAGCTGCCATTGCTATTCTTCATAAACCAGATCTGTTGGCTCGTGGCTTGCGAGACTGGACTTGCCGCCCGTCCCGCTTGATCCACCGCGATCACCTCTTTATTGGTGAGCAACGAGAGACCAAAGCTGTCCAGGCGTGTGAGATCATCGCCCAGATAGAGTGGAGCCGCCTCGATGGCCCAGAAGCCCATCATCGTCTGGCGCTCATCGTTCGTGAGGCCGTCCATGGGACCATTCGAGATCTGGAGGGAGTCCAGGTCGTTCCAACCACCGGGTCCTGCATATTGTGCCCAGGGAGCGGGTTCGCCGAAGACGCGCACAACATGAGCCCAGTTGGTTTGTGTTTTGCAGTAGCATTCATCGTCTTTACCAATGCGCCAGGCATTAGAGTATTGACGCCAGATACTGGCATTCTTCACATTCAACTGGTTAGAGAGATCAAAAACGATGGAACGCCCACTTTGCTTGAGTGCTGCCGACCAGGCCTGAATATCAGAGATATCATGATCCCCAACACCATCCATTTTCAGGAAGTCTACGCCCCATGAGGCAAGCTGGTTAGCCCATGAGTTGACATACGCCTGCGCTCCTGGCTTGCTATAGTTAATCCCGTACATCACGCTACTACCATAACTATAGTTGGGTTCGTGTACACCCGTATTGGCAATATCCCTTGCGTGATAGCTGGTGCCCTGAATAGGTGTATTTGTGTTGACCGCTGCCACCGGGATACCAGGAGTCAGGTATGCACCAAATTTGAGGCCAAGGCTGTGGACATAGCTAGCAACAGCCGAGAGACCATGGGGGAAGCGACTCGAATTAATGGCCCATCGCCCATATTGGTCCACCGTCGTTGATGGATTGATATACCATCCATCATCTATCAGGACGTAGGTAAACCCGTATGCTTTTAATTTGCTGGCTTCTACTTTTGCTTGCGCTTCAACACTTGCCTCTGTGGGATTTTCTAGATAGTCCCATGTGCTCCATCCCATAAATGGGGTAAGTGCAAGGCCGTTACTTTCCGCTGGATGAGCCGCATTGGCGTGAGCGTGGAGCGTTTGTAGGCTGCTGATACCTCCCAGAGATGCCACTGCAACCAGAACAACGAGCAAGAGCGATACGCCACGTTTGCTGAGCAACATTGCTTCCATATTTTTCAATCCTTGAATGGTGGAAATGCGCCCACCACTGCATATATGCTTGAGAGACATCATATCTCAACGAGCCAATTTATCACCGTTATACTTTCTGTATAGATGCCATACACCTCCTTATCCCTCCGTGGGGGGGGGGGTGGGAACTGGATTCCTTTCTGATGGGTATGCGATCGGCCAGTTCCCTTATTGAAATGGATCAGCCTATCAGGTAGTCTCTAAGAGTTCAAGAAACCATTCAGCGCCGCCGTTGGCCGTTTCGTCGTCGCGTCCCATGCCCCCAACGTATAATTCGTAAAGGGCGCGTAGCCTTCAGGTTCCCAGTAGAATAATCCGAGGCCCCCGAAGCCTTTGATGCCCGTGATATAGGATGCCAGATCTTTTGCAACCTTCGCAGGTTGGCCTACCGGCCCACCGAACTCGACCTGCATCACCGGCTTGCCATAGCGCGATTTGGCCGTAGCCATATTGGCGACGATGCCTGGTATGGCGCTCCCACTGCCATAAGAGGAGAAGCCTGTGATGTCCCACTTGCCGCCATGCGCTTTGTATGTATCGAAAAAGTTCTCGACCACGGTGAGCTTTTGCGGCTGTGCGAGGTGTACGATAACTTGCGTTGATGGAAAGGTTGCCTTGATCGCGGAGTAAGCGGTATTCAACAGGCCCGTCATCTGGTCGGGATGGTGCGCCAGGCTCCCGGTCGGATTACAGATGCCGGAGTTCTCTTCATTGCCGATCTGTACCCAATCGGGCGTGAAACCTTTGGCTTTGGAAGCAGCCATGAAGCCGCTGACATAATTGTGCATGGCCGTGAGCATGGCGCTGTAGGACAGGCTGGCCCAGGCGGCAGGAGGCTTCTGGGTTCCCACTGAATTCCAGGTATCGCCAAACATAAAGTCGATGTCAACCTTCAGGCCAGCGTTCTTACAACGCAGAGCCATCGCAATGGTCTCACTCTGACTACAATGCCCGTTTTGGGGGCTACTCGATGGATTCACAAAGGTACGTAGCCGGATGGCATTGATACCGTAGCCCTTCAAAATGGCGAGCAGGTCTTGCTGAACCCCCGCAGAATTGTAGAACTTGTAGCCGTTGGCCTCCATTTGTGGTAACCAACTGACATCCGCCCCTTTGATAAACGTTGAGGCAGCATCAGCCGTAAGGTGGGAGAGGATGGGTGTTGCCAATGCTGCCGCACCCGCTCCTGCTCCTGCGATCTTAAGAAGGGTTCTCCTGCTCAGATCCTTGTGTTTGTCGGTCGTTTTTTCTTCCATGATGTCTGTGTCTTGCATCGTCATTGTAGCGTCCTTTCTATAAATGCATATGTGGGCAACAGTGCCCTGTTCAAATTGTGCAGATGAACCACTCATCTGCGTGATAGAAGCGCTGATCAGGCGTTCAAAAAGCCACCCAATGCCGCCGTTGGGCGTCTGGTGGTGGCATCCCAGGCTGCCGTGTTTGATGATCGAATGGACCAGTAGCCTTCGGGTTCCCAGTAGAATAATCCGAGGCCCCCGAAGCCCTTGATGCCCTTGATGAGGGTGGTGATATCTTTGGAGGTCTGGGCCGGCTTGTTCACCGGTCCGCCGAACTCGACCTGCATCACTGGCTTGCCATAGCGCGATTGGACGGTTGACATCGCGCTAATGATGCCGGGCAGGGCACCACCGCTGGCGTAGGACGAGAAGCCGGTAATATCCCACTTGCCACCGTGGGATTTGTAGACATCCAAAAAGTTCTCGGCAACCGAGAGTTTTTGTGGCTGCGCGAGGTGAATAACGACCTGTGCGGATGGGAAGGTTGCTTTAATCGCACTGTAGGCGGTGTTGAGCAGGCCTGTCATCTGATCAGGGTGGCCCGCCAGGCTGCCGGTAGGTCGGCAGATGCCGGAGTTCTCCTCATTGCCAATCTGCACCCATGTTGGAGTAACATTACTGGCGTTCATAGCCGTCATAAAGCCGCTCACATAGTTGTGCATGGCTGTGAGCATCGCGCTGTAGGACAGGCTGGCCCAGGCGGCAGGTGGATTCTGTTTTCCAAGGGAGTTCCAGGTATCACCGAACATGAAATCGAGATCGACCGCCATACCCGCGTTTTTACAGCGCTTAATCATAGCGATGGTCTCGCCCTGACTGCAGTGGCCGCTTCCTATATTATTCGATGGATTGACAAAGGTGCGCAGGCGAATCGCATTCATGCCATAGCCCTTCAAAATGGTGAGGACATCCTGCTCGACGCCTTTTGAGTTATAGAACTTGTAGCCATTGGCTTCCATCTGTGGCAGCCAACTGACATCCGCTCCTTTGTAAAAGGGTGAAGCTGCTTCACCTGCGATGTTTGTGAAGAGAGGAGATGCCAGTGCAAGCGTACCCGCACCCATTCCAGCAACTTTGAGGAGTGTTCTCCTGCTGATCTCTGGTGGTTTGTTGGTCGCTTTTTCTTCCATGATGTCTGTGTCTTGCATCGTCATTATAGCGTCCTTTCTATTGATGCATATGGGCAACAGTGCCCCGTGTAGATTCTTCCCTCTACTTTTGTTTAGCCGCCCAGGCATCGAGCTGCTTCTGAGCTTCGGCTACGATGGTATCGGCACCCGCCTGCTTGAGTTGGGAAAGATAGCCCGGCAATTTTTGCGGATCAAGTTTGCCATACTGGAGCGCCGTAGGCATTGCTCCGGTAGGAATTGGTCCGATGAGCGCGTTCAACTGTGCGATCTCCGTTTTGACGTTGGTAGGATCAAAGGTGAAGCCAAATGCGGTAGAGCGTGTGGCTGTATTATTCGCTTGCTGGATATTTGCGAAGACGCCAACCGAATTGGGATCAGTGTAGTAGCCATTCTGCTCATTGCCAAACATCCAGTCTGAGCCTGGATTGTAAGGATCGGTTGTGGCTGTAAGGCCGCTTGGGAAGCCGATCAGTTTTTCTGCTTTGTTCACAAACACATAGTGTTTGCCTTCGATACCATGACAGAGCAGGTTGAAAAGCTCTGTATCAGTATTGATGACATTCATGAACTGCAATACCTGATCTGGATGTGGAGAAGTACGGACGATAGAATTCATATTTTGCAACAGGCCATTGGTCGTCAGGAATGGAGTACCAATCTGTTTTACTGTCATCGGAATGCCAAAGTGCTGCTGGATCGTCGGGATATCATTTGGTTTCGCCTGCTGCCCAATCAGCATTGCATATTCACCGGCCTGAACTTGCGCAACCGATACTGCGGCTGGGACGGGATCTTTTTTAAAGTAGCCCAATTGCTTCCATTTCCAGCGCAGTTCGACGGCCTGTTGGTATTCAGGGCTTTCGAAAACATTGAAGACCTTCAAGTTTTTGTCCGTGTGGTAAACACCGGCCAGGCCAGTGGTACCCGCAAAGGCATCGATGCCATGGTCAATGGATGAGAACATGAGGCCACCAGCAACACCCGTATCGGTCATATAGACAGGGGTGACATTGGGTTCATTTTTCTTCACCGCCGCCAGATAAGGCTCGATATCGGCATAGCTGGTGATGGTTGCAGGGATCGTATCCGCGTATTTGTCTGCGTATTTCTTGACCAGGAAGAGGCCAAAAACGTAGGCAAAGTAGTTCTGATTGGGAGCACCGTAGATCTTGCCGTTGACGCGTACCGCATCCCAAAAAGCTGTGGGCATACTATGATACAGATCTGGAGCGTATTGAGGAAGCAGATCATCCAGAGCCAGGAAATTGCCCTTGATCGCGTTCTGCGTGTAGTTATTCGTCCATGGTGCCGTAAAGACCATGTCGTAGGTCTGCCCACCTGTATAGCCCAGTTGCAGTTTCTGGTCATACGAAGCCGAATCGATGGGATTGAGATTGACCTTGATGTTCAGTTTTTTCAGCTTAGCTGTATTGCTCATCGCCGTTGAGACCGCAGGGGCATCGGTCAATTTACTAAATGCCATAAAGGTGTAGGTAACGGTAGTCGATCCGGACGATGTTGTGGGTGTAGAGCCACCACACGCTGTCAGTAGTGATATGGTGCCCGCTCCCAGGGTACCAACGGCGAGCGCTTTGCAACTCTCAGAGATGAAACGACGACGCGTGAGGCCCATCTGCTTCTCTGGATTCAGATCAGTCATACTATAAGCTTCCTTCCTCGGAATGCGCTTCCTCGTAAAAAAATGAGGAAAAAACGCCGGAAATATACAACGATCAAAGAAATGCGCACATGAATACTACTCACCTTTAATGCCGCCAAGGGTAATGCCACGCACAAAATAGCGTTGGGTGAAGAGAAATGCCAGCACGATGGGTCCGATTGCAACAACCGCCATGGCCATCAGCGTCGATTGACTGGGAATAGCAATGGCACTCACGTCCGATGCAGATGCGGATGTTGCCAGAATAGTGATATTTTGCTGTATCTGATACAGCAGATATTGTAGAGAGAAGATGTGTGGATTGCTGGCGTAAAGCAAGCCCTGGAACCAGTCGTTCCAGTACGTCAGCATCGAAAAGAGTCCGACCGTCGCCAGGGCAGGCGTCGAGAGTGGGACCACGATCTGGAAAAAAATGCGCCATTCGCTGGCTCCGTCCAGCTTTGCCGCTTCAATCAGTTCTGTAGGAAGTCCCATGAAATACGTACGCAACAGCAGGACATAGAAAGGCAGCACCAGGTAAGGAAAAATGTAGGCCAGGAGTGTGTCCTGTACGTGAAGCAACTGCGTCATGATCAAATAGATAGGCACCAGCCCACCATTGAAGAGCAACGGGAAAAGTGAGAAAAAGGATAGGCCACGGCGATATTTAAAATCACGGCGCGAGATGACATAGCCCAGCAGTGCCATCACAAGCAAGGAGACTGCACTCCCAACCACTGTGACAAAAATCGAAACGCCATAGGCACTCAGAATCTGGTTGGGGTCCTGGAACAAGAACTGATACGCCGCCAGTGAAATATGTTGCGGCAGCAACGAGTAGCCATAGAGTGAAATGTCTTTCTCTGATGAGAGTGAGCCAGAGATAACGATTACTAGAGGGAGCACAAACAGCAGTGATAGTACCATTAAAATAGCATGTACGATGCCGATTGATATCCTCTGGCGTGCGCGGAAAAAGATGCCTCTGGGTGCTCTCGCGGGTTGCACAGCAGATACGTACATTTGAAACGCATTATTTTGCGTCGGACGCATGGCAGAATCCCTTCTTTAAATAATAACGTCAAGCGAAGTTAGCACCATCGCTTGCTGATCAAACCCTCAAAATGCCGCCTGATCAGGATCAATACGACGCACAAACCAGTTGGCCGTCAGGATAAGCACAAAGCCAACGACCGATTGAAAGAAACCTGCTGCCGAAGACATCCCCACATCGTCGAGCGTGATCAAAGCGCGATACACAAAGGTGTCAATAACATCGGTGGCTGGATACAGTAATGGTTGATTGCGTGGCACCCAGTAGAACAGATCAAAGTTGGCATAGAAAATGCGCCCGATTGCCAGAAGCACGGTGAGAATGATCAAAGGCCGTAGTAAGGGCAGGGTCACATAAAAAATCTGTTGCCACTTATTTGCACCATCTAATTCTGCCGCCTCATAATATTCAGGATTGATCGCAACGATGCCAGCGATAAAAATAACAGTCCCAAAGCCAACGCTCTTCCAGAGATAGACCAGCGTGAGAATAGCCGGCCAGTATTGCGGGGAGCTATACCAGTCGATGGGAGCGATATGAAACAGTGCAAGCCAGTGGTTAACCGTTCCCGTATCACCATTCAGAAGGGCAAAGACAAAATAACTGACCAGTACATAAGAGACCAGATAGGGAAAGAAGATCACCGATTGATAGATGCCAGCGAGAAATCTGTTGCTCGCACGTGCTTCATTGAGCAACAGGGCGACAACTAGACAGATAACAGTATTGGCGACGATAAATATACTGTTCATAAGCAGGGTATTGTAGGTAATATGCCAGGCAGCGTTGGTGCCAAAGAGAAAGCGGAAGTTATCGAAGCCCACCCAGGAGCTTCCAAAGAAGCCCAGGTAGGGAAGATAGTTTTTGAAGGCGATCAAAATACCAAACATTGGTAGATAGGCCATGAACAGCAAGATAATGATGCCTGGTAGTGCCATCGTGATCAGGCCAAAGTTGATGCGCTTCCTAATGGGACGCTTTGTTGTCACGCCTCGTCCCTGCTTGCGTGGCGCGGGTGCAACCGCCTCAGGCGATAATGTATAGGATGTGGTGTGTTGTAGTTTCATTGCGAGAAACGCTCCTCATTTTGGATGGTATTTTGAGGTAAAGGGCGCAAGATGGCACAACCTGTGGCCTGGAGTACAATATCCTGTTCGTGACTCTGTTGCGTCAGCACATCACACATCGGCTGTGGCAGAGCGATGCGTTGGGTCGTTGAGCTATGGTTTAAAATAAAAGTGTAGACGGTTTGTGCATGCTGACGTTGGGTTACCTCAATGCCTTGTGGCACTTGCAAGGGAGCTGTAAGCCCAAGTTGAGTTTGTATTTTGCTCATCAGGGCAGCGATGCAGGCGTCCTCAGGACGAGTGGCAATGTAAAATGCGCTTCCCAATCCTAAATGATTTTCTGTGATGGCAGAGCTGCCTGCATAGAAATCGTCGCCAAAGATGCTCAAGGCTTGAGCGCCCTCCAGATGGACGATATCGCACCAGTGGTCGCAGATATAGGTGCCATCCCAATCTTGTTGCGCATGACTGCTCAGGAGTGTGTTGGTTTTGCCAACGGGCAGGGGATCGAACTCCTCTACCCAGATGCCCAGGGTACGGCGTAACGGACCTGGAAAGCCGCCCAGCCATGCGCGATAATATTCATCGACCATGCCGCTAAAATAGGTTGTTACAAAGGTGCCTCCCTGTTCAACATAGCGTTCGATGTCTTCCCCTTGCTCCTTGCTAATTAGCGTCAGGAGCGGCGCCAGGACCAGCGTATACGGTGTAAGATCAGTCTCAGGAGAGACGATATCAACGGTACAATTGGACTGCCATAATGCATGGTAATAGCGTTGTAGTTCCACGAGATAATCGATAGTTGTTCCAGGTGTATGTTGATCCTCCACCGCCCACCAGTTCGGCCAGCTCATCAAGAGGGCGATTCGTGCCTGAGGGGCTGTTTGCAGAAGATCGTTATCCAGCGCGTGCAGTTCCGCCCCCAGATCGGCTATCTCACGAAAGACACGCGTTCGTTCGTGGCCTGCGTGGCTGATAATGGCGCTGTGATACATCTCTTCACCGGAGCGTGCCTGCCGCCATTGGAAGAAGAGGGCCGAGTTTGAGCCATGGGCAATTGCTTGATAGGTTTGCAAGCGCATAATTCCGGGCCGTTTCAGCGGATTCTCTGGATGCCACTGCACATGACTGGGAGCCTGCTCTAAGAGTAACCAGGGCTTGCCTTGTCCCAGACCGCGCATCAAGTCAAAATAAAAGGCCGTTGTGCTGGGATGAGTATTGTGGCGTGGATAAGAATCCCAGGCGATGATGTCCTGGTGTGGTGCCCAGGAGAAATAATCGAGCGATTTTTGCAGCCCGTGCAGATTGGTAAAGATCGGAATGTGGGGAGTCAGCTCGCGCAAGATCGACGCTTCCCCTTGATAACATGCCAGGTTCGCATCGGACATGAAGCGGCGATAGTCCAGGTGCAACCCTTGTATGCTGTTCTCACCAAGAGCGGTGGGAGGCTGGATCTGTTCCCAGGATGTATAGGTATGGCTCCAGAAAGATGTGATCCAGTGTTGGTTCAGTTCTTCCAGGTTTCCATACTGCCTTTGTAGCCAGAGCCGGAACTGAATTGCGCAGTTTGTGCAAAAACAGGTGGGTCCATATTCATTGCTGACATGCCAGAACAGGAGGGCGGGATGGTCGCCGTAGCGCTGCGCCAGGGCATGGACCAGTGTGCGTGCCAGACGACGAAATTGCGGGTTGGTTGGACAATAGTTGAGTCGTCTGCCGTGCGTCTGACGCAGACCCAATTCATTCACCGGCAGAACATCGGGATACGCTTCAGAGAGCCATGCCGGTTGTGCAGCCGTGCCAGTTC
>JACDAE010000783.1 GCA_013695595.1 Ktedonobacteraceae bacterium
TAAATTGCCCACGTGTTACTCACCCGTCCGCCACTCACTCATTGCTGAGTGCGTTCGACTTGCATGTGTTAGGCACGCCGCCAGCGTTTATCCTGAGCCAGGATCAAACTCGCCATCCAATTTATATTCATCCCTCTCTACAGAGAGATCAAAATGCATTGTCTTGAGTTGCGACCATGGCCAAGTTACGTTGTTGTTGTTACTTGACTTGATTCGCAGATTAATTCTCGTTCCTCTTTTGCAAGAGAAACAAGGTTGTTGACAGAAAACTGCTTGACAAACAGTTTACGTTCTGCTTTCCACTCTTCAATTGTTAAGGTTTCTTCTACAATGAAGCGACGAGCACTTGCGGCTCTTGCCTTCTCAACGGTCAAACGATGTATTTCGTTCGCTCGTTCACTGTAGACGTAGTATCTCATATGTCCGGCACTTTGTCAAGGGTTTTTGTAACCAATTTTCCTTGACTTCAGAAATCTCTGTTCCCTTGCTTTCGCAGGAGCAGCAGCCTCTTAGCAAGGTCAAAATGGGCATAAAAAAGCCACATAAAAACCTTGAAGGTTTTGTTGCAGAGGGTAAAGTGTATCTCTGAGGAGCCACATTAGCGTGGCACAAGCTACAAGCGTGTCCATGACAGGAGCACCCACTCGCGCACGAGCAAAGTGATTGTCTTCTTGTAGCGGCTTATATACTATGCCATATCCTGACGTATTTGTCAAGGGGTATGGTATGCATATCCAATTGTCTCATTCTGTCGGTGGGAAAGACTCTCGATGAGTGTCTA
Organism: Ktedonobacteraceae bacterium; assembly: GCA_013695595.1. GTDB lineage: Bacteria > Chloroflexota > Ktedonobacteria > Ktedonobacterales > Ktedonobacteraceae > JACDAE01. The sequence continues at coordinate 782 of JACDAE010000783.1, forward strand.
TTCCTCCGGCTTCAGCATTCTCCCACAGATGGAACCCGCTGTCAAGGGTTTCTGACAATCGGGGTAAAAGTTCCTTTTTACAAGGCATGAGCATGATAAATCTGGCCCCTACCGTTCGGCGTGCCACTTCTGGCGGGCCTGCCGCGCTTGAGTAAATGTTTCATCCAGGTCTTTGTCATGTGCAGCGATACGGGTACGTAACCCTTGCAAAGAGGTTATATATTCATCTAGCCAGCGTGTGATGGCTTCGCTATTGGTGAGGCAGATATCGCGATACATCTCCGGGCTCCCGGCTGCCAGGCGCGAACTATCACGAAAACCACTGGCAGCTAATAACGATGCATCTTCCCACGCTCCATCTTCCGCAAGCGTATTGACCAGGGCGATGGATGCCAGAAAGGGAAGATGGCTCACCCCGGCAACCTGCCCATCATGTTCGGTTGGCTCCAGAAAACGCACGCGTGCGCCAATCATTTCGACCATTGCCGCAACTTTTTCGATGGCAATAGCTCTAGTTCGCGCTGTAGGGGTGAGACAGTAGATATGGTCTTTAAAGAGGTCCGCATCACTTGCCTCAACTCCACTCAGCTCTTTTCCCGCCATAGGATGCCCTCCAACAAAGGAGATAGTAGCAGGTAAAAACTCCTCAGCCCAGGTGATCACCTGGGCTTTTGTGCTCGCTACGTCGGTTACCACAGCTCCCGGCGCAAGATAAGGGGCACTGCTTTGCAACAATGTGCGCATAGCTCCTACGGGTGTCGCAAATATGACAAGGTCTGCGTCACGCAAGGTATCTGTTAATGTGCTATAAGCAACGTCGATGGCTCCTATTTTACGCGCACGATCACTGACGCCTTTTCCCTGGTCGTAACCAACTATCCGGTGTGCGGCTTTCGCTTTCTGTAGCGCAAGCCCCAGCGATCCACCTATCAATCCCAATCCTATAATTGCTATACGCTGAAACATACGATCACCTCTTTTTCATGGGAGTATACTCCTGTCGCTATTCCTTTTTCAAGTGGCAGACCCATTGCTTATCAAAACACAGATTCAGGTCAATCTCCTCTACGGTCGGACAAAGTCGCAAACATCACATCTTTAGTTGTATAAGGTATAGCTCTGAGAAACGTGTACAAAATAGAGCGTGCCACCCACACTAGAGCCACTCACAGCTGTAGTACATTTTAATTTCTACTAATTGACACTTCAGTAGTCAAGCAAATCCAACAATTGCGAGAGTACTTCATTGCAGAATTACCCTCAGGAGGTTCGTAATGAAACGACAATTTTTCCTTCCTTCCCTTGTATTCTTTGTTCTTATCTTAAGTGCATGCGGTGGCAGCACAGGGAGTACCGGTGGAAGCGGAAGTACAGGCGGCGCTCAACAGGGGTTGAGTGGCGCTACAAGCTTTATTGATTGTCCAGGTAATACAAATACCTCGGCGGCGGCTCCTGAAACGGGCACAGTCACATTGAATGTCGCAGGTGCCACTTCGTCTCCTGCTGAAGATGCACTCGTACAACAAAACCTGAAGAAGTTCACACAAACTCATCCCAACATCAAAGTCAACTGGACAGGTCTGGCCGATTACCCAACCAAGATGCGCGCGAATATCTCCAGCGGAAATGTTCCTGATGTCTTCTACGTGCAACCACAGATGGGCAGTGAGTATATCAATGCAGGTAAGTTGCTTAATCTTTCCCCCTATATGGCAAAAGCTGGGGTCAAGACAAGCGATTATTATGAGGCACTCATGAGTCCATTCACCTGCAAAGGTGGTCAGGTCTACGGTATCCCGAAAGACTGGAACACGCTGGGTCTTTTCTATAACAAGCAGATGTTTCAGTCGGCTGGTGTTCCCTTGCCTACGGATAACTGGACATGGACGGATATGCAGAATGCGGCGAAGAAGTTGACGAAATCAGGGAATGCGGCAACCTCTACGTATGGTATTACACTGGCAGCCGATGCATCACGTTGGGGAGCATTCTTGTTCGCAGCGGGTGGTTCAATGTTAAATAAAGATGGTACACAGGCTACTTTTAATACCACAGCAGGCATCAAGTCACTGCAATTCTATACAGGTTTCCAGAAAGATGGCACGTCTGTCTTACCCGGTTCGGTAAGCTCTGCATGGCCCGGTGAAGCATTTGGGAAACAACGTGCTGCGATGGCCCTGGAAGGTGGCTGGCTCATTCCGTTCCTCTCCTCCACTTATCCTAATGTCCAATATGATATTGCACCTCTACCTAAAGATCCCGATACAGGCAAACGTGCAAACCTCATCTACACAAATGCCTGGGGTGCTTATGCTAGCACAAAGCATCCCGAAGCTGCCTGGGAACTGATCAAATATATGACCGGGACAGATGTGCAAAAGACCCAGCTTGATGCAGGGTTCGCTTTGCCAACCATCAAAGGCTTGCAGAATGATCCGTACTTTACCCAGCATCCAGGCTTCAAAGTTATGTTCAACGCCTCCTCTTATGGATATGCGGATTATTATGGCGCACACGATGATGTGATCCACACCGATCTGCAACAATCTATCGAATCAGTCATGCTCGGCAAATCAGATGCTCCGACCGCTCTGAAGAACGCAGCAAGTAAAATCAATAACGAGCTACAGTCATGATCCTGTCTCTCCTGGAAAGGTAGACGTGTCACATCGTCGCACCAATCCTATTGAAATAGGAAAATGACCATTTCTGGCGTAGGGGCGCGTGCTTGCCACCGCCCGGTTCACCTAACGTGAGTCGGCTCCACAGGTGGTGGCAAGCACCGCTCCTACGTCAGAAATTGCAACAGAGGCATTTGTCAACGCATAAGAGGAGAATTTTTATGGCTACTCAACCGGCAGCTTCGAATGCACCAATTGCACGCGCCATTACAGATACAGCCAGGCGTGAAAAACGTCCAGACAGGGGATGGAGAGTCGGCGAAACAGTATCAGCATATCTTTTCCTGGCCCCCTATCTTATTATCTTGAGCGCCTTTACTGTTTTCGTAGCGCTTTACGGTATCGGCCTGAGCTTCTTTAAAGTAGATATCGGATTTACCACTCCCACCTTCGTTGGATTCCGCTACTATGGACTTCTCTTTCAACAGCTTTCCGATGTCGCCAATAGCGATTTCTGGACATCGATGCTGAATATCATCAAATACACCTTTTTTGATGTCATAGGAGTAACTATTCTTGCGCTGATGCTGGCGGTACTCCTTCACAATATCAACTTTCTTAAAGGTGCCTTTCGCACCATCTTCTACATTCCAGCGGTTACCTCTTCTGTCGCCGTCTCGCTCATCTTTCTCTGGCTCTATGCTCCTCAAGGAGCCATCAATTACCTGTTTTCAACCATCCATATTACGGGTCCAGACTGGTTAAACGATCCATCGTGGGCGCTACCAGCTCTCATTATTATGAATACCTGGACAACGTCTGCCACGTTTATGATCTACTTTCTGGCAGCTTTACAGGATATACCTACTGAGCTGATTGAAGCCGCGAAAGTGGATGGTGCAAATCGCTTTGCAGCCTTCTGGAACATCACCCTACCCTTACTGCGTCCGGCCATCTTTCTGGTGGTTGCGCTTGGAACGATTGGCGCTTTTCAGATGTTTGACCAGGCCAAATTTATGACCAATGGTGGCCCACTACGATCAACATTGACACCGTTGCTGGAGATTTACAATAAGGGGTTCAGCGATAATCAGTTTGGGTACGCCGCTGCAATGTCTGTGATCCTCTTTATTGTCATTTTCATCTTCACCATGGTTCAACGCCGTTTGATTGATGTAGAAAGTTAGAAAGAGGAGGAGAATTATGGCACAAGCATCTGCACGTACCCAAACAAACGTACGACCTGCAACTATGACGCCCCGCAATAAACCTGAGAGGCACTTTCAATGGTACAAAGTGATCATTTACGTCTTTCTGATCGTCTTTACGTTAACATCGTTAGGACCATTCGTCTTCTCATTCCTCTCGTCCTTCAAAACGCTGCAGCACATTCTGGATTTTCCACCATCATTGCTGCCTAATCCCTGGACCTTAGGAAATTATCAGGAGATTCTGCAAGGGGGAACATTCTCACGCTGGCTGCTCAACTCTGGCATCTATGCAGTAGGGACGGCGCTTTTCAATGTGACGTTCTCAGCCATGGCAGGCTATGCACTCTCACGCATGAACTTTCCCGGACGTAACTTCATTTTTGTGCTCACACTGGCCGTGATGATGATCCCATTGCCCGTTACATTGATCCCTAAATACCTGGTTATAAACAACCTGCACCTGATCAATACCTACTTCGCGTTGCTACTACCAATGGCAGCGCAACCTTTCTCCGTCTTCCTGATGGTGCAATTTATGAAAGGACTTCCCAAGGAGCTAGAAGAATCGGCACGGATCGATGGCGCAACGCGCTGGCGCATCTTCTATAAGATAATTCTTCCACTGGTCAAACCCGCTCTGGTCGCGGTGGTGATTCTGAGCTTCCAGGGTGCCTGGAACGACTTCCTCTGGCCCTTGTTGGCAACCAGTAGCCCAAATATGTACCCCTTGCCGGTGGGATTGTTCCAGTTCAAGACGGCTCACTATACAGAGTACAATTTGCTGATCAGTGGCTCCATGTTTAACGCGATCCCGGTCCTGGTGCTCTTCTTCATCTTCCAGCGCTACTTTATGAATAGCGCGGTTGGCTCAGCGGTGAAAGGATAACCAGGGCTATTTAATTCTCGCTTTCCTCGCGCCTACGGCGCTCGCTTGGTTGATAGTGTGCGTGTTTTGCGGGCGCTGCC
>JACDAE010000323.1 GCA_013695595.1 Ktedonobacteraceae bacterium
GTTTTGCTTCAGTTCTTTTACCTGCTGGGCAATCTTGCTTTCCAAATAATCAAGCTTCCAAACCTCAACGCATTCCAGGCTCCCTTCAAGGAAGCGCTGACGACACATGTGACGTTGGATTTTTCCACTTGATGTTTTGGGAAGAGTGCCAACCTTAAGCAGCACAATCACCGCGACTTCTACGTCATGCTCCACAATGACCGCACGACGTATTGCCAGTAGAATTTTACGATAGTCTTTCTCACGGAATTGACGGCTTACTTCACTGACAATAACGAGTTGTTCTCGATCATCATTTACAATTGAAAAGGCAGCTCCAGAACCTGGTAAAAGAGCTTCGTGGCAGTGTACTATCGTTTGCTCAATATCCTGTGGATAATGGTTGACGCCGCGAATAATAATAACATCCTTCAAGCGTCCAGTAATAAAAAGTTCTCCTTGATACTGAAAACCGAGATCTCCTGTACGCAAGAAAGGCCCTTCATGGGTATCAGCGATATAGGCATGAAAAGTTTGCGCTGTTGCCTCCGGACGTTGCCAATACCCTTTAGTTATACTAGGACCAGACAACCAGATTTCACCTACCTGGTCAGAAGGGATCGGCTTTAATGTAACTGGATCAATAATCCTGAGTTGTTGATCATTCGCTGGCCATCCACAGCCTATTAAATAGCAAACATGAGTTGTGGTATCTTGAGCCAACTGGACTCGTCCTTGTCCTAGTGCGGCACCATCAAATGCATAGGAAGTAGGTGTATTGTCCCCAGCATTGCTAGCGACGAGAAGCGTCGCCTCAGCTAACCCATAGCTTGGACGCACCGCTTTGCCTTGAAGCCCATTTAGAGCAAATTTCGCAACAAACTGTTCAATAGTGTCTCGTAATATTGGTTCCGCACCGTTTGCTGCAATCCTCCAACTACTCAGATCAAGTGAAGATTGCTCTGTTGTGGAGATAGTGTGCAGACAGAGATCATAGGCAAAATTTGGACCTGCACTCATGGTAGCCCGATAGAGCATAATCGTTTTTAACCAGCGCAAAGGATATTGTAAGAAAGAAGCTGGAGCTAAAAGAACCGTCAAAAATCCCATATAAATACTGCCCAATAAACCATTAATCAGCCCCATATCATGATAAGGAGGAAGCCAACTGACCATACAATCATCTGCATACCAATCCAAACGGCGACGCTGAAAATCAAGATTATGAAGCAGGTTTCCATGTGTCACCATAACGCCCTTAGGATTACCGGTCGAACCAGAGGTGTATTGAAGAAAGGCAAGTGACTCTTGATTGATTTGTGGGTGCACCCATTCCATCTCATTACAGAGAGTAGACAGAGTAAACGTAATCCATTGTAACTGTTGCAGGCCAACTACTGAGGAAAATTTGCGCTGGATCATGGTATGAAGAGATGAAGAAGTGAGAGCAACAACAGCCTGAGCATCTTGCAAAATCGCCTCTATACGTGTGACATTTCGGTTCTGTTTTGGTGGATAGGCTGGAACAGCGACAACATTGGCATATAAACAACCGAGAAAGGCTGTGACATATTCCAGACCCGGGGCGAACAAAAGCAATGCTCGCTCACCTTCTAGCCCACATTCCGCAGGGTGATTGACAGAAAAACCGAAATTGGGTAAGGTAATCTCAGAACGAAAAGGAGTTGAAAAGTGATGGAACGAGCTGAGGATTACCACAACGAACGCCTGGATCATTTGGGCATTGTCGCAGGAGTCTGCCAAGAAATGGGACTGGCAGCATGGTTGGACGCTCTGGCCCCGACACAACAACGCGTGGTGAGTTACGGAACCGCCACCGTCGCCATGATCCTCAATGGATTGGGCTTTTCCAATCGGCAGCTCTATCTGGTGCCACAATTTTTTGAGAATAAACCGGTGGCTCACCTTCTGGGTGCAGGCATCAGCGCGGATATGCTCAATGACGATTGTTTGGGACGAACCCTCGATTGGCTCTACGAGCATGATGTCACGACCGTCTTCGCAGGCATTGCCCATCAAGCTCTTCAGCGTTTTGGGGTGAAAGCACAACACCTTCATGTTGACACGACCTCCTTTTCGGTCAATGGGGCATACGAAAACGAAAACGAGCACGTGATTGCTATTACCCATGGCTACTCGCGTGATCATCGCGAAGATCTCAAGCAGTGGATGTTGGCTCTGGCCACGACCCATCAAGGCGATATTCCGCTCTTTTTGCAACCGCTTTCGGGCAATAGCAGCGATAAAGAGAGTCTGGCCAAAGTGATCGCAGACCTGCATGCTCAGTTGCAGCAGAAGGAACCGGAAGAGAAACCGATCTACGTTGCCGACAGTGGCCTCTACAGCGCTGGGAATATGCTCACGCTCAATCAAGCCAAGGTGCCGTGGGTAAGCCGGGTTCCCGAAACCAGCAAAGAAGCCAAAGCGGCAGTCATCCAAGACGAGGATGCATGGAAACCGAGCGCCGATGGCATGCGCCACCTGGTCGCCTTACAGATGCACCTATCTCAGGGTCAGGAACGCTGGTTGGTCGTGCGAAGTACCGATGGCATCAAGCGAGCCATGCACACAGCGCGCCTGCAGGCCGACAAACAAATGGAAACGTGGAACAAGAAGCTCTGGCATGTGAGTACCAAGCCATTTGCGTGTCAAGAGGATGCACAACGGGCATGGGAGCAGAGTCTGAAAGGGTTCCCTGAGTGGCTGGACGTTTCGGTTGAATGGAAGAGCCAGGCGGTCTTTGAAGGAAGAGGTCGTCCAGCTCGTGATGCAGAACCAACCGGGCTGCGTTGGAGTATCACGTCAAACATCAGCCTCAATGAGAGCAAACTGTTGGCCTACGCAAAGCGCAAAGCGTGTTTCATCATTGCGAGCAATATCATCGACACAGAGCAGGTGGATGACGACGCGCTCATCAGCTTGTATCTGGAGCAGGGCAGCGTCGAACGTGGCTTTCGTTTTCTGAAGGACCCCTTGTTCCTGGCCTCCTCGGTCTTTGTCAAAAAGCCAGAACGCATTGTGGCTTTGAGCTTGATTATGGTGCTTGCGTTGTTGGTCTATCGCTTGGCAGAACATCGCTTGCGTGAGCAATTGGCGGCGGAAGGACAAACCATCCCCAATCAAGTCAACAAGCCGACCGCCAAGCCCACCATGCGCTGGGTATTTCAATGTTTTGAAGGCATTGAACTGTTACAGATCCGAACCGGAAGCAGGGCGCAATTAGTCGTCCTTCGTTTGCAGCCGCTGCATCAAAAGATCCTTTCTTTGCTAGGACCGACCTATCAACAATTCTATTTTTTTCAGATTGAAACTGCGGAATGTGGGCTGAGTATAGCATGTCCATTTCGTTTCAACCAGAAGAGGTGGGACAATGGTCTGGCCTTCCTGTGCACAGAGAAACAGAACGAGAGAAAATGGCTTCGAAAAGGGGGAAAAACAAAGATTTTTCGTGAGTCAATGCGGGGCAAGCATGTACTCTGTGAGAAACCACTCTCAATGACCGCTGCGCAAGCGCAGGAATTCGTCGATGTCGCGAAACAGTATCCGCATCTCAAGGTGATGGAAGCATTCATGTACCGCATGCATCCACAGTGGCAGAAAGCCCGTCAGTTGGTGAAAGAAGGGGCGGTTGGAGAGCTCCGCACGGTTCATTCCTTTTTTTCCTACTATCTTGATGATCCGACTAATATTCGCAATATTGCCGAAGTTGGCGGAGGGACGATGATGGACATCGGGTGTTACGCTCTTTCGTTTGCACGCTTTCTCTTTGATGCCGAGCCAAAGCGGATCATGGGGAGTGTGGAGTTTGATCCAAAACTCAAGACGGATCGTTTGGCGTCAGGGATTCTGGACTTTGGGAAGGGAACGTCAACGTTCACCTGTTCGACACAGCTCTCGCCCTATCAGCGTGTTCATATTTTCGGCACAACCGGACACATAGAGATTGAGATCCCTGCGAATGCGCCCTCTGATCGCCCATGTCGTCTCTGGCTTGAGCACGATGGCAAGAGTGAGGAAATCACGTTTGAGGTCTGCAATCAGTATACGTTGCAAGGGGATCTTTTTTCTCAGGCAGTGCTTGAGAATACCGAGGTTCCAATCCCTATTGAAGAGAGCGTTGCGAATATGAAGGCCATTGAAGCGATCTTTCGCAGCGCGAAAAGTGGTGTATGGGTATAGCTCTCTCCACCCAGAAAAGGTGTCATCCTGGACAGAATTCTGGTCAATTGTCTCTTTTATGGTAGTGTCAACTTGAATGTTGATGGGCTTATTTCCTCCTGCAAAGTGGGGAAGAAGTCATCCTATTTGGGTTCTTTTTGGAAAAAGGACATCGCGAAAGGCTCTTTTTTATCGGTACGTGGGGAAAACTCATCAAGAAGAGAAAACACCTTGACAATCCCTAACAGATTTCTAAAACCGTCCAGGGCCTGCTATACTAAACAGAACAACAAGGAGAGGTATTGGATCGCATGAACACAAAACGGAAGAGGTATACGCTGGGAGAGTTTTTGCAAGCGGCTGAGACATGGATCACCTTTTATACTCAAGAGCGACCATATGAGGAGCTCGATACCCTCTCTCCGCTTCACTCTGCGAAGCCGCATGAGTCGGAGGATATTCCTTCACTCGCCCTCTGATGATGTTTATTTTCGCAGAGACTGGACAATTCTGAAATGATGGGAGGAGCACCGGATATTCTATGAAGATCTACCTCGTGGATGGTACCTACGAGCTATTTCGCAGCCACTTCGGCGCGCCACCGCGCAAGGCACCCGATGGGCGCGAGGTCGGCGCAACGCTGGGCCTTTTACGCAGCCTGCTGATGCTCTTGACGACGCCTGGCATCACCCACGTGGCCTGCGCGTTCGATCACGTGATCGAGTCCTTCCGTAACGACCAGTACCCCGGCTACAAGACCGGCGCGGGCGTTGACACCAACCTGATAGCCCAGTTCCCACTGGCCGAAGAGGCTGTTTCCGCGCTTGGGCTGGTGGTCTGGTCGATGGTGGAGTTCGAGGCCGACGATGCCCTGGCCAGCGCGACCGCCCGTTTCAAGAACGAAGCTGGGGTCGAACAGATCGTGATCTGCTCGCCGGATAAGGATCTGGCCCAACTGGTCTCTGGAAGCCGCATCGTTGGCTGGGACCGCCGCCGCAATATTCTCCTCGATGAGGAGGGTGTGGTAAAGAAATTTGGCGTGCATCCGCAGTCAATCCCCGACTGGCTGGGGCTGGTGGGTGATGCAGCCGATGGCTTCCCCGGCATCCCAGGCTGGGGTGCAAAATCCGCAGCCGCCGTGCTTGCCAAATACGAGCACCTCGAAGCGATCCCCGCAGATCCGCAAACCTGGGGACTCCCGGGCAGCCGCGCCGCTCGACTGGCCGAGAGCCTTACCCAGCACTGGGCTGAGGCACTCCTTTTCCGCAAACTGGCGACCCTGCGCGAGGATGTGCCACTCTTGGAAACGCTCGCCGATCTGGAATGGCAAGGCGCAGACGAGCGGCTAAAAGAGGTCTGCCACCGGCAGGGCGATGAAACGTTCCCCGTGCGTGTTCCGAGGTGGCGCGAGCGATGAATTTGGCAGCGCTGGAAATCCCAACAGTGAACTGGTCGTTCTGGTAGAATTATCCTGGTGGCGACTCTCGCTTTAAAGGGGCGTTACAAGCGAGGAGAGGAAGTTTCTCCGCCACACGAATGATACGAAAATGACCAGTTCACAGGTGGGGTTTCCAGCGTACAGCGAGGTGCCCAGTCGAGAGGGGTTCTTATGAACTGTGTCAGAACATTACACGATGCAGTGTTGTATTAACAAACCGGAAGAGAAGGGAAAGAGATGCCCTCATTACGAATTACTGCCGATATCAATGGCACGCGCGAGACGATTTTTGATCTGATTGCTGATCTCGCTCACTATGATCGCTGGCTGCCAGGCTCAAGGGTGTTTGGTGGAATGGCCCAGGTAGCGCCCGTGTCAACGGATGTCGGCACAACGTATGCCGATGGCCCAATGCGTGGCTCAATCACTGAGTTCAATCCGCCTGAACGTATCACTTTTGAGCAATCGATGCCGGTAAAAGCACTGCTACTGACCGGAAAGCTGGATGTGCGCGTTCGTTATACGCTGGAAGCGACTGGAAGCGATGGGCAGACGACGCATGTGATTCGCGAAGTCACTTGTACCCTCCATGGCATCCTCGGGGCCGCGCAGCCTCTTGTTGTCAGCACCATTCGCCGTGAAAGTGGACGGATGCTGGAGATGATGAAACGCTATGTGGAGCGTGGGAATGGGAATTGAAAGAGACGTGTAAACGGCCCGGCGAAGGAGCCAGCACTTTGAGGTGATATACTACGTGTACAGGTTTTGATCAGTCGCTTCGTTTCTCGCAGAGAAAGAGGCAAACCTGACGCGTCGCAAAATCGGGAGGGCTGCAAGCGTCCTGTCGAAGGGTTTTCGACGAGGGGAGTGGTGACTCTGAAGTGATCCAAAACGTTGCGTGCTTGCGCCTTGAGCTACATCGCCATTTGCAGGTGCAAGAGGACAGATGGTCTCTTTCTCTTCTCCGATTGGGTGAGACGGAAACCCATCTTCTTCCCCAGACCGTTGGGAAGAGGCCACGCGAGCGGAGCGCGTCCCTTGACCACGGGAATGAGTCGTGCTCTGTGCGTCTTGCTCTGGCTGATGTGATGGAACAGGATCGGGAGCAAAGACAGGAATCACCTGTTTCTGCTGCGCTCTTTCTTCGGTTTCAGAAGCGGTTGCACCAACAGTGCCAAGACAGCGCTCGATACAAAATGGAAGGAGCGCCGCAGAAGAGATCCCTTCCATCCCCGAAGAGGCACTGGCCGTGCAACCTATGAGCGCCTGTTGCAGATCTTGCAGGTGAGAAAAGAGCCGCAACGGGTCCAGCACCTGGGCCACGTGCTGTAACTCATGTTCCTTGGATACAGGCGGCATATGTGAGAGCAGGAGCCGCTGCAACGGCGTCTTGGCCGCATCATAGATCCGACGCACCTTTCTGCCATCGTACACGGTGGCTTGCAGCTTCATCGATGGCTGGAACCCATTCACGTAGAGGCGCAGTGCCTGATACAACGCGTCGAGTTGTCGATAGGCGCGTTCTCCCTCCAAGCGAGCATAGCCGACCACCTGACGCACGATGGCTCCATTCTTCTGCTCGACGTGGCACTGGTCATTCTTCACATCAGGCCGTCCTCGCGTGAAGGTGATCGTCTCCTGTTCACAATAGGCCAACAGGCATTCATTCATGAATTCGCACCCATTATCGGTATCCAGTCCCAGAATCGGAAACGGAAAGCATGCTCGCGCCTGCTAGAATGCTGACACAACC
>JACDAE010000060.1 GCA_013695595.1 Ktedonobacteraceae bacterium
GACGAAGATCGATGCTCAAGCTGCGAATTGCACGCAGCGTCTGGTGTGCTAACCGACGTGTCTCTGCAATGCGTTCGCGTGCCTCCGGTGAGGTGATTGACTCTTCGAGCACCGCCAGGCTGATGAGCAGCGATGTGAGCACCTGTGATGTTTCGTCGTGCAGCTCGCGAGCAATGCGTTTGCGCTCTTCTTCCTGCGCGTTGATGATCTGTGCTGAACGATGACGATTTGCCTCATCAATGGCCTCAAGCATCGTATTAAAGGTACGCGCGAGCCGATCCGCTTCAGGATCAAAACCGGTCAGAGGGGCGCGCAACGTGCTTTCACCTGCTTGCACCCGGTTCATCACCTTTCCTAGATCGAGGAGAGGGCGAAAGGCGATCTGCAAGAGGATGAAGTTGAGTCCGATACTTGTGAGCCAGCCGACGGTGACAAAGATGACGAGGGCTGTTGGCGCGTAGGATATATTTTTGAGATTTGTCGCCAGGTAGGTTCCTACCGTTGCTCCAATGAAGATAATCAGGCTATTGGCTATCAGCACGCGATAGAAAACGGGCACACCAAGTAGTGGCCGCAGAAGCTTATTTCTTTGTACAACATCTCTATAATTTGTGTCAGGATAGGCCATTATAATGTTCTCTTTGCAGCTATATCTTTTTTTCTCTTTCAACTGTAATTGTATCGGCTATTCTTCTAGACGTCAAACTTTGGTGAGAAGGGGAATATATCCATCAGCATCTCAATGTCCATTGCGGGCTGGTTGAGGATGATGAAGCTTTTAAAATCAGGAAATCAGGTACGCCGTAGAAAAAAATCAGGTGTGCACCTGATGTCTCTTGATCTCGATCGAGGTATCGTACGTCTACACGCTCTATTCTATTTAAAGAGCGAGTGCGAATGGTACATCAATCGATTCCTCTTCCACTGACCCTGTACTATCTATTATAATCTATAGTAAGAGGGCAAGAGTTCTAAAATCGTCCAGAAGAGATACGGCCCTTGGTCAGTCTGTGCGGGGGTATCAGAGCATCGGCTCTTATGCTATAATCAGCAGACATTCTAGAGAACTTTTGAGGACTTTTGCACCTAGTATCTTTCCGACTAGATCAGGGCTTGGACCCTTGAAGTCTTGATCCTTTTGAGGAGGCACAGTGAGCTCTACGAATAAAAGCTTACTCGACGTGGCAACGCAGAAGATCGTCGAGAGCCAGTTATGGCGTTCTATCTTCCGCCACGGCTACCCTGACACTCCACTGAACCAGTCATTGGTGATGATGAGTAACGTATTTTTGCATCTTCATCCCGTCAAAGTCAGTCGTCAGGCAATGAAGATCACCTACACATGGTGTATGGGTGGCATTTCATTTTTCTTGTTTTTGCTGCTGACAATTACTGGCGTGTTTCTCATGTTCTATTATATTCCTGATACGCAGGTTGCTTACCAGAATATTGATCAACTGAGTAGTGCCGTCTCGTTCGGCCATCTTGTGCGAAACATGCATCGCTGGGCGGCTCACTTAATGGTCGTCTCCGTGACGCTGCATATGATCCGTGTGTTTTATCATGGGGCATATAAGCCGCCGCGCGAGTTCAACTGGGTGGTTGGCGTCCTACTCTTCTTCGTAACTTTGTTCTTAAGCTTCACCGGCTACCTGCTCCCTTGGGACCAGATTGCCATCTGGGCTATTACTGTTGGTACCAACCTGGCTCCCTACACCCCGTTGCTCGGCAATGCTGCGTACAAAGTATTAGTAGGTGGTGGTGCTGTCAGTCAGGCTACGTTGATTCGCTTCTATGTTGGTCACGTCATTTTACTCCCGTTAGCGGGCGCAATTTTGATGGCAGTGCACTTCTGGCGTATTCGTAAGGATGGCGGCGAGGCTGGTCCTCCACCTCCCTCTCGTCGTGAAATGGAAGCTCGTGCTGAAGATCGTACCCTGGCTGCCACTCCTCAACCTTAATGGTGAGGGATTGGCTCACTTTGTCAGGGCACAATGAGAGGATATGTCTATGTCGATTGAACAGAAAGAACCCAGGGTACAGACGCAGTCGGCGGCAACGCAGCGGCGCTATCGCACTCTCGCAGTTGTGAAGCAGGAAGCGATTACACGTGTTGAGAAGCCGCTCGAAGATTCCGTCTTTGTGTGGCCACACTTGCTGGTGCGCGAGTTCTTCGCGGCGACCGCTGTGATGGTCATGGTCACGCTACTCTCGATTGTCATTGATGCTCCTTTGCAGGAGCCAGCTAACCCGAACTTGACGCCGAATCCGGCGAAGGCACCCTGGTACTTCCTGGGCCTGCAAGAGCTGTTGCACTACTTCCCGCCGACAAGTGCAGGTGTGCTTGTGCCTGGCTTTACGCTCGCGGCCCTTGCGGCCCTTCCCTATATCGATCGCAATCCAAGCCGCGCATATTCTGATCGCAAGGTTGCTATCGTGACGTTTACCATGTTCCTGGTGTTCTGGGCAGTCATCACGTTGGCTGGTAGTTTCTTCCGTGGACCAGGCTGGCTATGGGTGTGGCCGTGGGATCATGTCTACTTTGATCTGTAGGCGCTGGAAAGAGGAGAACTATGGGTATTGATACACCACCAATTACACCGCAACAATATGAGGTACTGCACGGGGGTGGGGCGGAAGCGGCGGAGATTGCCCGGCAGCGCCTCTCGCGGCGGAGCTTCCTGCGTCGCTCGATGCTAGCTGTCTGGGGCATCTCCGCGACCTCTGCTGTCGCAGGCGCACTCTACATGCTTTATCCTAATCTGTCGGGTGGCTTCGGCTCTGTGCAGACGGTTGGCAAGGTGAGCGAATTTAAGGCAGCGAAGCCTGCGGACTTTAAGCTTGAATTAGCTGGTGTTTATCACCGTCCTGTTGCTAGAGCTTATGTTATGCATCTGGATGCAAGCACAAAGTTTGAGCTGCAAGGGGCACTGCTGCAAAGTCAGCTATCTTCAGAAAATTTTGTGAAGGATAAAGATGGGTCGTATTGGATCTCACTGTACCAAAAGTGTGTACATCTGGGTTGTACGGTTCCCTTTAGAGACAACTGCTTGAGCTTCAAGTGCCCTTGTCATGGATCTCACTACAATGTCACTGGCGAATATCTGGATGGTCCTGCTCCAAGAAGCCTCGATCGCTTCCAGATGAGCATTCAGGGCGACAATGTCGTGATAAATACTGGCCTCATTAACAATACGGTTGCACACCCAGATGCGACCACACAGTTGATCGCTGCACCTTCGGTGGCATGTACCGCTTAAGCCAAATGAGGTCTCGGCCTCAGTTGGATATGTATTGTGTGGAAAAAAGATGGGTATGAAGCGGCGCTGTCTCTGAAGGGAACATGTGGGTAGCTTAAGAGACAGTATGCTGCTGTAAAGAAACTATGGAAATGATAGAGCCTGTGCACTCGCTGTGAGGGAAATAGCAGGCTGCATATCAAAAGGTGTGTATTATGGTGAATTTTGGACAAGCTGCGGTGGGCATTATTTTGCTGCTGGTGGTTGTAGGCGGCTTGCTGTACATATTCTATTCGCGCACAAATGCAGTTGAGAAGACGGGCTACGGCTCACTTATTATGCTTGCCGTTGTCTCTCTAGCTATCCCCGTCTTTTGGATTGCTGAGGGTGGGAATCAGGTATCTGCACAGAAGCAGCAATTTGCAGCATCGGTTAACCGTGGCATGCAGATCTATGCGCAGTATTGTACAGCTCAATGCTATGCCATTGTGAATAATAAGGTTGCCAATCCTACGTATAACGGATATACGATGGACTATTATAAGTCTGTCAGTGATGATGAAGTGAGACGCGTCATTGCAGGTGGCGTCTATAATCCAAAGGCGACCTACCAGCCACCTAACGCAAACGCGATTCCGAAGAGTGATCAGTACGGTGGAGCATTGCTGAGCAACGACATCGATTATCTGTTCGCTCTTATTCGTTCAACCGATCCGAAGTATCTCAAGACCAATGACTACACTGCTCAAAATGGCTTTGATAATTTGCCCGCTTATCTACAGGCAAATAATACAACTGCTTACGATACGGCAGTATCTCTAGGCAAGTTTGGACAGTTTGGGCAGCCTGTAGACAAATCGAAGCAGAAGGCGATTACGATTGATATCGTTGACCCGGGCCAGGAGGGTTCTACCTGCCAGAGTCAGAGCGGGTGTTATACTCCCATCAACCTTCAGGTAAAAGTTGGAACGGTAATTACCTGGGTGAATAAGTCGAAGCTTGGTCATACGGTGACTGCGATTGCGGGACAAAATACTTCGTCGCCTAAGGCAAACCCGAATGTCTTCGATTCGGCGCAAGGGAACGCCTCGAAGCTGGTTAACACGGGCGAGAAGTTTACGTATACAGTGACGAAAACGGCGTATAGTGCTGATACAGAGAATCATCGTGTGTTCTACTATTGTCGCATCCATCCAGATATGCTGGCTCAGTTGACAATAGTGCCTTAACCTCTCGTCATCGCATCTCACCTAAAAGAGATGCGATGACGGTTTCTAAGCAGGCCGCTCGTCATATCGTTTGTTGAAGGATGAGCGGATGTTGAAAGGAATTGCGACTCATGCAACAAGTACAACAACGTGAGTTGCCAGAAAGAATATCGTGGGCGCGTGCGCTGATCTTTGGTGTCGGCTATTTCTTTATCGCGGCTATTCTGGTTGGGCAACTCCCCGGATACATTTTCAATGCCTCGACCGCTTCGAGCCTTCAGGAGTTTGAGCATGGCTCTCTTAGCCTTGGTCTCATTTGTATAGCAAGCTTTGCTATCATTCAGGTGATTGTGCTGCTCTTTGATCCGAAGCCGGTTGTGCCTCCGATTCTTGTGGTGGGCCTGGGTGCTGTCCTTTCTGTAGTGGGCATTGCGCTCTCTGTTTGGGCACCACTGACAGGAAACCAGTATTTCCCGAAGACAAACACATCTATTGCTCCTCTGCTTGGTGGCAAATTCTTGTGGTTTCAGCCCGCAGCCGTTGATTTTCTGATGGTAGGTTTAATCGTACTGTTGGTTGGTCTGGCAATGGTCTTCTACGGTGTTCTTGCTCTTGGAGAACAGCGCAATTCAGACCGCCGTGACCTGGGTGTGACACCCGCCATGCGTTGGATGATTGTTCTTGCTATTGTCCTGCTCATTGTGTTCTTATATGGGTATACATTCATGTCCTCGTCACGAGTAGCCC
>JACDAE010000061.1 GCA_013695595.1 Ktedonobacteraceae bacterium
GCTCATGGCAGGCCGCAGCGCAAGAGCGTAGTCAGCAAGTCAAGCATAACGAGACCCTTCCCGATCCCGCAAGTATCCTCAACGCTATTCGCAATGTTACGCGCGGCGAGGCAATCATTGTTTCTGATGTCGGCCAGCACCAGATGTGGACGGCTCGTCTCTATGAATGGACGCGGATCAATAGCCACATCACCTCTGGCGGCCTGGGAACGATGGGCTTTGCACTTCCTGCTGCGATGGGCGTCAAGATGGGTGTGCCAGATGCTCCGGTCTGGGTCGTGGCTGGCGACGGTGGTATTCAGATGAACATCCAGGAGCTGGCCACACTGCGGCAGGAAGGT
This sequence comes from Ktedonobacteraceae bacterium, assembly GCA_013695595.1. GTDB lineage: Bacteria > Chloroflexota > Ktedonobacteria > Ktedonobacterales > Ktedonobacteraceae > JACDAE01. The sequence continues at coordinate 342 of JACDAE010000061.1, forward strand.
CTGAACATCAAGATTGCAATCATGAATAACGGCTACCTGGGTATGGTGCGTCAGTGGCAGCAGTTCTTCCACTCAAAAAACTACTCCGAGACGCCCATCACTGGTCCCGATCATGTAAAGCTTGCCGAGGCCTATGGACTCACCGGCATCCGCGTCACTGAGCGCGAGGAAATCGGGGCCGCCGTGAAGCGTGCGATGGAGATCGAAGGTCCTGTCGTCGTGGAATTCATCATCGAATCGGAGGCAAATGTCTATCCTATGGTGGCACCGGGAACCGGAATTACGACTATGATTGAAGAGACTGCTGAGGAAGGCACAAGCCATGACTAATCCAACAAGTATTGCGACGCGGGCTGGCACAACGAATGCGGCTGAGGGGACAGAGCGAATCTATACTCTGGTTGCGCTGGTTGAAGATCGTCCTGGAGCCATCGACCGCGTGGTCGGTGCGCTCCGTCGTCGTCGCGCAAAGATGCAATCGTTGACAATTAGCCAGTGCGAGACTCCAAATAGAGTACGCATCATCGCGTTGGTCAAGGATTCTGAAGTTGTAGTTGAACAGGTCATTGAGCAGCTACGCAAGATAGTTGACGTACGACAGGTTATGAACGTGACAGATCAGCAGGCTGTTGTACGCGAACTGGCCTTGATCACGGTCGATGCAAAGTCGGCGAGCCTGCGTACCCTTATTGAGGTAGGTCATCAATTTGGTGCATCGATTGCCGATGTTACGGACGATAGCGTTATTCTAGAGTCAACTGGAAATGTTGAGCAGCTTGAGAGGCTAATAGATGCCTTGCGAGTATTTGGTATTCGCGAGATCGCACGCTCCGGCTGTGTTGCTTCGGTATCTACTAATGAGGGCAAGTAGGTGCAGGGTCTAATCTTATAGACCTTTATTTTAGTGGAATGTAAGAAGTGGAGAACACTTATGGCACATGTTTATTACGATGCGGATGCAAATCTAGAGCTTCTTCAACAGAAGCGTGTCGCCGTCATTGGTTATGGGAGCCAGGGGCACGCTCACGCATTAAATATGAAAGACAACGGGTGTGATGTCGTCATCGGCTTGCCCACGGGGAGCAAGAGCAAGGCAAAGGCTGAGGCATCTGGTCTGCGTGTCATGACTCCTGCCGATGCGGCGCAACAGGCCGATGTGATTATGATCTTAATTCCAGACGAGACGCACCGCGAGGTATTCGAACGAGATATTCGCCCGGCTCTGGCTCCAGGCAAGATGATCTTAACCGCGCATGGTTTTAGCCTGCACTTTGCACAGATTGTGCCACCTCCCGATGTGGACGTTGCCATGGTTGCTCCTAAGAGCCCGGGTCATATGGTGCGGCGTCTCTTTGTCGAGGGTGTCGGTGTGCCTGCCCTCTGGGCCGTCTATCAGGACACTTCTGGCAACGCCGAGGCACTCACGCTCTCGTATGCGCGTGCTATCGGCTGCACACGTGCTGGAGTGCTCCGCACAACATTTGCGGAAGAGACCGAGACCGATCTATTTGGTGAGCAAGCGGTCCTCTGTGGCGGTCTGACCTCTCTGATCCAGGCTGGCTTTGAAACACTGGTCAACGCCGGCTATCAGCCAGAGGTTGCCTACTTTGAGTGTTTGCACGAAGTCAAACTCATCGTCGATCTGATCTATCAGGGTGGCTTAGGATATATGCGCTACTCAATCAGTAACACGGCTGAGTATGGCGATTATGTCAGTGGCCCTCGCATCGTCAATCAAAATACGCGTGAAGAGATGAGCCGCATCCTCAAAGAGATTCAGAACGGGAGCTTTGCGAAAAATTGGATTCTGGAGAATCAGTCCGGCCGTCCCAGCTTCCTGGCGATGCGGCGTGCGGGCAGCGAAAAACAGATTGAGCAGGTAGGCCGCGAACTGCGTGCCATGATGCCCTGGCTCCAGCCGGTTCAGCAACAAGCTGAAGGTACAGAGCAGAAGGCAGAAACAACAAAGTAATATGGGTTGAGGCCGCTATGGCCTCGCCTATTGAACCAACAGAGTCATTGAAGGAGGAAACAAGACATGGGAGATCCTGCGGTAGTAAAAATTTTTGATACGACGTTGCGTGATGGCGAACAATCCCCTGGTGCGACACTCAGTACAGAGGAGAAATTACAGGTCGCCGAACAACTTGAACGTCTGCATGTAGATATAATCGAAGCTGGCTTCCCCGCAGCATCTCCTGGTGATCTCGCGGCCGTCAAAGAGATCGCAGGTCGTGTACGCAACGCAGCCGTTGCGGGCCTCGCACGAGCCAATAGAGGTGATATTGATGCCGCCTGGGATGCTGTGCGCGCCGCCGAACAACCAGTAATTCATGTCTTTCTTGCAACCTCCGATATTCATCTTCAGCACAAACTTCATTTGAGTCGAGAAGAAGCGATTCAGCACGTTCAGAGCATGGTAGCCTACGCCCGTAGCCTCTGTCCCACCGTCGAGTTTTCAGCCGAGGATGCGACCCGCAGCGACAAAGATTATCTCTGCTCTGTCTTCGAGACTGCCATCAAATCCGGAGCAACAACGGTGAATGTACCGGATACTGTAGGATATACCTTTCCGCATGAATACGAGGCACTCTTCCGAGACCTGCGTGAGCGTGTGCCAGGCATAGAGAATGTGACCATGAGCGCCCACTGTCACAACGATCTGGGTATGGCAACGGCAAATACGCTTGCCGCTATCAAGGGTGGAGCACGGCAGGTTGAGGTGACGGTGAATGGTCTGGGCGAGCGCGCCGGCAATACCGCCCTGGAAGAAGTTGTCATGACTCTGCGTACCCGTCCTGATGTATTTGGCAGTATCGACACACACATCAATGCGCGAGAGTTGCTCGCTGCCAGTCAGCTTGTGAGTCGGCTGACGGGTATTCCTGTGCAGCCAAACAAGGCGATCGTGGGCCTGAACGCCTTTGCGCACGAGGCCGGCATTCATCAGGATGGCATGTTGAAAAATCGGATGACCTATGAGATCATGACGCCACAGTCTGTAGGTTGGTCGGACACAAATCTGGTTTTGGGAAAGCACTCGGGGCGGCATGGTCTGGATGCTCGTCTTCGTAAACTGGGCTACAAGCTCGACGCACATGATCTCAAAGCCGCCTACAGCCGCTTTATCACTTTAGCCGACCAGAAGAAGCATATCTCTGATGCGGACCTGCGCTACATTATAGAGAGTAGTCTCGAAACGCCCGCCGCAATTTAATGGTTCGCCCGCGTAGTAACCATCCCTTATGGTTGTTGTTGTTGGTCTGCCTGAGAAGCCCGCGTAGCGACCATCCCTTGTGGTCAAC
>JACDAE010000075.1 GCA_013695595.1 Ktedonobacteraceae bacterium
CAGCGGCCCCCAACCAGTGAATTTTCCAGCACGCAGGAAGCGTTCGGCTTCAGGGATACGACGCGCAACTGCCATTAACAGGGCAAACGCCAGATCAGCCGTTGTATCCGAAAGCACGCCTGGTGTATTGCTTACGGCAATGCCCAGGCGTGTTGCCGCCGCGACATCGATATTGTTATAGCCCACAGCCATATTCGCGACCATCTTCAAACGTGGCGTCCCAGCCGCACACGCTTCCAGAAAGCGAGCGTCAATGGTATCCGTTAACAGGCTGTAGATGTAGTCGTGACCGGGGCCGCGTTGCAGCAACTCGTCGTAGGACCAGATAGCTCCCTCCACATCGTTGCACTCTATCGTACCAATAGCTGCAAGCAAAGGGTATGTAGGTTCAGGAACCTTCTGCGTCACCAGGATTTTTGGACGATCCGTCATAAAGGTCCTCCTCAGAGAATAGTGCTTTATTCTAGCAAATCAGGGCCAATTGATGCAAGCAAGGCGAAGATGGGATCATGATAGAAGTTTATAAATGGGGCGTAGGAATATGAGGTGATGCGGCTTCAAGGCTGCTCAGATTATGCTCGGCAAAGTGCTCAAGTGCCTTGATCACATCCCCTAATGCTCGTCCCTTCTCCAGCAGATGATACTCGACGCGGGGAGGGATCTCTGCAAAGGCGCGTCGTTCGACAAACTGAGATTCTTCAAGTCCTTTGAGTCGCTGCGAAAGCGTCTTCGGACTGACATTACCCATCAGTTCGCGCAACTCATTAAAGCGTTTTGGACCCCGTAACAGATTAATGATAATCAGCAGAATCCATACATCTCCAATAAGATGTATCGCCTGCCCCATTGGAGTCGTAGCACAGGCCTCTGGCATTGCGTCTGTTGATGAGTGGTCATTCGCTTTCATAAAGGAATTATAGCATGTAACCTTGACAATAGCCAGTTCCTGAGATATACTTAGTATCTAATAGGAAGTTAGTATTTAAAATATATTTAAGGATACTACTACCTTTTTTCAAAGTGCCTGTCCTTATTTAGAGCGGGTTCTTCAATCAAAACCCTGAATTGGGTAAAGGGAGTCAATTAACATGGCATGGGATATTGATACAATTCATTCACACGTTGGATTTTCCGTTCGACATATGATGGTCAGTACCGTACGAGGGCATTTTAATGTCCTGCGCGGCCACCTCCACATCGACGAGAACGATCCGGCTAACTCCTGGGTCGAGGCTGAAGTTGATGTCACCAGCGTCGATACACAGAACGAGCAGCGCGATAACCACCTGCGCACAAGCGACTTCTTTGAGGCTGACAAGTACCCCACAATTACCTTCAAGAGTACAAAAGTTGTGCACATTGAGGATCAGGACTATAAAGTCACAGGCGACCTGACTATGCATGGGGTGACTAAATCCATTACATTCAATGCCGAATACAATGGCCAGAGTAATATCTCGGGTCTACGGGCAGGCCTGACGGCAAAAACAAAGATCAACCGCAAAGATTTTGGGATGGAGTTTGGCCTGGTTGCTGAGGCGAGCCAGGTAGTCGTCAGCGACACCGTCACCATCGAGATCGACCTGGAAGTGTTGCAGAAAGCCGCCGAAGCTGAAACAAGCGCCGTAGCACAATAAGCACCAACAAGAAATAAACCAGATATCCCCGTTGGGGAAACTATCATTCTGGTAGGGAAGCCATTCATTATTCCGTGGATTACATTCCGTGAAGCCCCATTCCGTGGGTTACGAAACGAATGGAGACGGCCCCACGGAATAATGAATGGCTTCCCTACTATTCTTCTACACGGATGTGGAACAATCAGTGGGCAGGGCACCAGGAAACTTATCGGGATGGACGATCTGTGCCACGCAGCGCAAACCCTCGACCAGGCGCTGGCTAGGATGCTGCATCAGATTAGTATTGACATGATAAACACGCTTATTTTTTACGGCATCAATGCTTCCCCAATTAGGACGCTTGTACACAGTCGCCGGTTGCCCACCATACAAAGGATCTTCCGTCAGGATGATATAGCTCGGATTGGCGCTGATCACCGCTTCATCCGTGACCTGGGGATAGCCGCCATTGCTGGTATTCGCGTGAAAAATGTTGACGGCATTAGCATCCTGTAGCAACTGATCGCCGAAAGAATTGCCTCCAAAGACATAGGGCTTGCCTGCCGTGCTATCGTCTACTTCGAGCAACACTTTGGGAGTTGGTGTGCCAGCCACCGTGGTTTTGATCTGATTGATCTCTTGTTGCAGTTGATTTGTGAGCGCTGTAGCAGCATCCTGTGTGAACGTTAAACGCCCTACTACCGCTATCTGCTGGATTGCCTGCTCGAAATTTGCATCGGGCAGATCAACGACATTCAAGCCCAGCGCTTTGAGTTGCGTGTCGCTCTTGATGGTTGTGCCACCATCACTTAAGATAAGATCTGGCTTCAACGCCACAATCTGCTCAGTATTAAACGTTCCACTGGCATTCGAGATGCGTGGCAGCTTTGTGAAGTTGGTTGGATAGGTTGTGTAGAAATCAACGGCAACGACTCTGCTCGCCAGATCGAGCGCCCCAAGAATTTCGCTGGTGCTGGGCACGAGTGAGATGATGCGCTGCGGCGCACTTTTGGGAAATGCGATGGGTGTTCCGTAGGTATCAAGTGCTGGCACTACCGTGGGAGCAGGCGTTGATGCTGCACCCGTTGACGTTGAACTTTGCCCACAGGCGGTCAGCCATACAAGACAAGATAACAATAAAAGCAATGGAAGGCGTGAAGAGATGACATGTTTGCGCATCTGTTTACTATTCTCCTTGAGAACGAAAACGCTTGCAGTCACCTCGCGCAAGGGGAGAAACATCAGCTGGAGCGCAGAGAACAACACTCATACACTAGCAGCACGCTCCTTTTTACGCGAAGGATCATGAGCATGATGCATCAGGCAGGTCTCCTGGCTTCTGGCTTCTAACACTCCTCATGCCGCCTTCCCATTCTTAGATAAGAACAGTGGCTTCTCGTGATGAGGTGCTCGCCAGTTACAGTAGCGCGACTGCGTCGGATTCACACCGACTTCCCTATTCTGCCGGGGTCAGATACCGGCCACCTGATGATACCTGTGCCATTCACAGGTAGTGATAGTATGGCATGCAGGTTAACGATTGTCAATTTAAACGCAGGAACACCGGCACACCGGCACACCGGGCTTGTAAACCGCGCACCTACATGATGGTGGCTTCCTCATGCAAGCGTTTAATATTCACACCTAATCCAGCAACCATCAAATAGACGCAATTGGCAACACCAGCCAGCCGCTGATTGACTAATCCCAATACATCGCGATAGATGCGACCAAGTGTGTAAGAAGGCACGATACCAAGTCCAACTTCGTTTGTAACAATGATCAGTGTCTTCTGAGCATCCAACTTATTGAGCGCGATGAGCAAATTATCAATCTCGTTCAGGGCACCTTCATAGTAGGGCGATGTGACAGGAGAGGCATCATCAATATTTTCCTGTGTGAAGAGCCAGTTGGAGACCCAAAGCGTCATGCAATCCAGCAGCACGACATCGGCCAGGAATGCGGCTTGTTGGACTGCTCCCACGAGATCGAGTGGCTCTTCAATGGTCTGCCAATCAGCCGGTCGTGCAGCACGGTGGCGCTCGATCCGCAGGAGCATATCATCATCACTAATGGTCGCTGTAGCAATAAAGGCCACACTCTGTCCACTGCGCTGGGCCAGTTGTTCGGCGAAGGTGCTTTTGCCGCTCCGTGCACCGCCGAGGATTAAAATAAGCTGTGGAGTTGTCCGAGAAACCTTCTGTAGAGACATAAGATTGCCTTTCGCGTTAGAACCAGTTGTGAAGCAGGATGATGAGCAAAAGTAGAATGATCTCAGTGATTTCTTCTACCGCGCCATAACTATCGCCGGTCAACCCACCCAGGCGGCGATTGATCAAAGCACCAAGCGCAACGGCAACCAGCGTGCCAACGATCCAGACGAGCAGGCCCGCCAGGCGTCCAGCAATCAATACAATAACAAGCGAGGTCACGCCAGCGGCTAACAGGCGTTGAAGCGTGATCGTACGACGGAAGGCAGACCCAAGGCCGGAGAGGCGAGCGCCTGGGAAAAGGTTCACGGTCAAAACCATCGCCCACCGCGCAACTGGCAAAACCAGGAACAATGCAAGTGTCAGAAGATGAGGACGCATACTGGCAAAAACGGCGAATCTGAAAAGCAACACACAAAAAGCGCTTAGCACACCAAAACTGCCAACCCGGCTGTCGCGCATGATCTCCAATTGACGGTCAGGAGTGGTGCCTCCAAACAGGCCATCAAAAGAATCCATCAGGCCATCTAGATGCAAGCCCCCTGTAAGCAATGTCTGAATAACGACAAGCAACGCCCCCAACACAATAGAGGGTAGGACCATGTTAGTCGCCAGCACCACAAGCCAGAGCAAAGCAGCCAGCAAGAGGCCAACCAGCGGAAAGTAAGCGCTACCAATGATCAAGTCAGGGATATCATCGTCATCAGTATCAAATAGCTGCGCACTCCCCGGCACTGGCAAGATAGTCAGAAAGCGTATGGCAGCAACTAGCTCCCTTAGTTGAGAAAGAGGGCTATTAGAGCCTGGTCCGGGTTGCGGAAACTGTCTCGTGACGTTCTCAAAATAGTCGCGCATAGAGTCTTTATCAGGCATAGTATCAAAATCCTTTGAAATAGTAGCCTGACGTTTTCCAGCACTTATAGTATTTCAGACGAGTGCATACATTACAAACGAGCAGGCCTTTGCATATTGAATAAAGCGAGTGTTGCTACAGGCATAGTGTCGTCTATAATCGGCAAAAAATCAATAGCGCTCAGTGAACCGGGAGCGAGACGCAAACGCCATTGTTCTTCTAAAGGCATCGCAAGCACGATACTTAGAAGCACGCGCAACGGTCCTCCATGACTGACCAGGACAATATCCCCTTCGGCAGAGGAATATTCAGCACGAGCAAGTTCCAGAAAAGCGTTTTGGACGCGCTGCATGAGCGCATGCAATGTCTCGCCATCGGGGGGAGCCGTTGAAAGAGGGTGCGAGAAGAAGTCCAGGTGCACCGGAAATTGTTGCGTGATCTGCTCATAGGTCAGCCCCTCCCATGCGCCAAAGGCAATTTCGCGCCACGCCGCCGAGACCTCGATCCGTGTAGATGGCGTGGCAATCATCTCCGCCGTCTGCCGGGCACGCAGCAGGTCGCTTGTATAAATTGTCGAGATAGAGTGTCCCTGTAAAGATTGCGCCAGCCAGCCAGCTTGCTCCTGCCCCTCGGCAGAGAGTCCTATATCGCTGTGACCACAAAAACGCTGCTCGCTATTCCAGAGCGTCGCGCCGTGTCGAACCAGCCATAAACGGCGGAATTTCTGCTCGGCTGGTTCTCTATTTTTCTGCATCTTCAAACTCACTTCTCGTGGGACATAGTATGCTCATCGTGAGCCATTTCGTGCTCAGGCTGGCTCATCATCCTCACCATTGCTACGCCACCGGTCCGTATAAAGTGCACGACGAGAAACGCGGCGAGGAGCAGGAACAGGATATTCAAAATCGTTGTGTAATTCCATTGTATGCCCTCTGTGATAGCGACAACATTGCGGTTCTGAGGAATAATTCCCAGGGCGGCAAACAGGAATTCGATGATATATCCAGCGGCGGCCATCGTAATATAGAATGTCAGCAGGATAAAGCCCATCATCTTCCATCCATAGTATTTGCGATAGATATCCAGAATAGGCAGGATGATGAGATCGGCAAAGATGAAGCTGACGACGCCACCGAAGCTGATGCTATCCCATCGAAAGTGCGCTCTATCTCGGACACTCCTTCGCATAACATATCCGAGCGCGACATCGACAAAATTGTATGGCCGCTCCTGAAGGGTGGATTGACCGTACGCGCCATTGCCGAGCGTGCCAATACCTCTCCTGCAACGGTTGGCCGGAGTCGCAAATGGTGGGAGAGACAGGCCGAGTGACCAGAGTACTCTCAACGAATTCATAAACGGTATGCCCACAAAAAGAGTCCATTCCGGCATACGATGCCATGTAACAGGCTCTTTTGCTATCTGTCGTTATTCCAGTGATACTGCGGTGAGATGGGTGCACCCCAGTAATATAACTTCCTTCTCCTCTTGATTGCATGGTCATTAGTTTCTAAAAGGAGGTTCTTTCTGACCCGTCTTCATCAGGAGGGTTGGGCAACAGTATCAAAGTGCGGAAGAACCACAATTTCGGGGGATGATCAACTTGTTATTGAACTTGTGCATTTCCATTTGTGAGACAAGGTATAGTAAAGGAGGAAATCGTAAAAAATTCTTACGAGGTTTTGGCTTGATCCTTTTCCTCTTAATAGGGATATTTCAAGAGCTCTCTTGAATGTCCAGAAAAATTATCAAAAAGGGCAGAGAAGAAGTGCGGTGGTTTTCCAAAGAAGACACTCTCTCGTCTCTGCCCGCGTTGTCGTTCGATAGGAGGCCAGGAAAGGATGGAGTGCATGCACAATCAAAATGGAAAACACCTCAGTGAAGAGGCATCTTCGAAAAAAAGGACACTTGCAGCTATCCTCCAGGCATTGACTGATCCCGCCCTTACCCGTCTCGAAGTGGATGATCTCTCGCTGGCAGTTTTACGGTGTCTTCGTGAGATCATGACCGCAGATAATCTTGCCCTTTTACTGCTGACGGAAGATCATACGGCCTTACATATTCATACTGTTCTTGGATTAGAAGAAACCGTGGCGCGTGATGTCTATATTCCTCTTGGACAAGGCTTCGCCGGACAAATTATCACGCAAGGGATGCCTCTCATTGTCCAAGATACCTCCAAGCTTGAAATACTGACCCCGGTGCTTCGTGAACAACTCCACTCGCTGCTGGGGGTTCCATTGATTGTGCACCAGCAGGTGATCGGGGTCCTTCACGTTGGCATGAAGGAGGCGTATCTCTTTCTCGATTCGGATGTTGCCTTATTGGTGGATGTCGCTGCCGCCCTTGCACACACCTTTGAACAGACGCTGCTGCTCGAAGCCGAACACCATGAGTTTGAAGAGCTGATCGAGGCACAACTGTGTGCGATTGTCGAGCTGGTACAGGTAGAACAACAGGTAGCAAGAGAACTCGTGGAGGCGCAGCTTCGTACGGCAGGAGAGTTGGTGGAAACTCAACAAGAGGTGGCAATAGTATTGGTGGGGACGCAACAGGAGACCGCAGAAGCCCTCGTGGGGACGCAACAGGAGACCACAGAAGCCCTCGTGAAGCGGGTGACGGGAGAACTCGTGGAGGAACAACAGCAGATCACAAGAGAATCCGTACAAACACAACAGCATATAGTGAGAGAACTGGTGCAGGTAGAACAACTGGTGATGGGAGAACTCGCGGAGGGACGAGAACAGATGGCAGGAGAATTGGTAGGAGCCCAACAAGAGGTGGCAAGGGATCTGGTAGGAGCTCAGCAAGAGGTGGCAAGGGATCTGGTAGGAGCTCAACAAGAGGTGGCAAGGAACCTGGTAGAAGCCCAACAGCGTGTGCGCCGCAAGGCACTGGAGCGATTGAATGAGCTCGAAACTGTTTTTAATGCGATTATGGATGGAATTATTGTGTATGATGAACAAGAGCATATTCTTTGTTCGAATCAAGCGGCACAACATCTTTTAGAAATAGAAGCACATCCTGTTGAAGTGAATGGGGAGTCTTCCCCTCCCTCATGGAGAACCACGTATCAGTTGAGAGATGCAGATGGGCACCCATTCTCAACCGAACATCTTCCACTGAAGCGGTTATTAGGTGGAGAACGGCTGGCGGCCAAGGACGCTGTCACCATGCACTTCCACACCCTCAACGGTCGCGATGTCCTACTCAGTGTGACAGGAGCTCCTTTGTATACCCGAGAGGGAGATCTCTATGGAGCCATTTGTGTGCTTCGGGATGTCACCACACGAAAACACATGGAGCGACGGGTCGAGATCCTCGATGGGCTTCTTCAGATGGTCGAACTCCTGGTCAAGTCTTCGGCGTGGAGAGAACTGGTGGACCCACAGGACGACCCGGCGTCGGTCATCCAACAGATCGAGAGCAACCTCTTAGCCTTAGCCCGACGCCTTCTGGGCTGCTCTCATGCCATCATCATAAGCATCCATCCCATGACTCAGGTATTGTCTCCTTTGGCACTGGTCGGCTTCTCCACGCAACAGGAGCAACGCCTGAGAACGAGTCTCACGGGAATTCATCTCAGCTTGCTCATCACTGATCCCAGCCAGATCGCTCTTCTCGATAAGCAAGAATATTCCCCTTTTATCATCACGCAGTCCCCATTGTTAGCCGATCTCTCCCCACTGAGTTCAGCTCCCAATTGCCACCTGGTGCCCATCCATATCACCTCTCACCTTATCGGGTTGCTCGGCTTCGTGTTTCCCGAGAGTGTCTCTCTGCCAACATCAAGAGAAAGTACCGTGATCACCGCGATCTGCAAACTCTGTGCATTAGCCCTTCAATATGAGCAGCAGGCGACCGAACAGAATCAGCTCATGGCAGCCAAGACCCTGCTCAATGAACAACTGGAGCACGTGAATACAATGCAAAGGGACTTTATCTCGGTGGTCAGTCACGAGTTTCGAACCACTCTGACCACCATTGAGGGATTTAGTACTCTTCTGCGTGATGAGGATTACCCCAGTGAAGAAGTAAAGGAGTTTGCCAATGATATTTACATGGATGCTCTTCGTCTGCATCGTATGGTCACGGATTTATTAGACGTAGAACAAATGAAAAAGGGCAAAATGCTGTTACGTGTGAGAGGGATCGATCTGAATAACCTGTTAACCACAACGGCAAAGCCCATGGTCCTCGCCTCGCCTCGTCATTGCTTGCGCCTTTCTCTGGATGAGAACCTTCCTCAGGTGGAAGGAGATCCTGAGAAGCTCATCCAGGC
>JACDAE010000077.1 GCA_013695595.1 Ktedonobacteraceae bacterium
GTTGACAGCTTACTCCATTGCTTGAGTAGCAGCAAATCGCCTACTCTTTTCCAGCGCTACACATCTTCTTCTGAAAAGAATTTTTAACTTTTTACGTGTAAATGCGTACATATATGTAAGTAAAAAACTGTCAAGCCGAGTTCAGAAGGAGGATTACATGCTTGGATTGTTTATGATCTCTGGAGTGATCTTTCTGTCTTCAGTGTTGTTTATCCGAAGACGTAAGATATGGTACCATTATCCGCATCGTCGTTCATTCTTTCCCTTGTTTATTGAAAGACATTTCATAGATAGAAACTTTTATGATGCGCCTCTTCACTATGAGCATAGTCATCAGCATCAGCATCAGTACCGCCATGGAGAAGGTTTTGGTGGAGGACATCATGGCGGTGGTGGGCATGGTGGAGGACATCATCATGGCGGTGGTGGCCATCACTAACTAGCGGCGTTGTCGTCTCTGCACAATCGCCGCAAAGACCAGTACGAAGCCTGCAATGCATAAGGGCAACCCAATCGCCTGGCCTACGGTTGCCCACAGCGATGCACCACCGATTTCGAGCGTCAGCCCACCCATAAAGAGCAGCACAATGGCAATATTTGAGCTTTCGAAAGAGGTGTTTATTTCCTGGCGTCCATAGGCTGGCGCGGTTGGAGATGTCGTCTGTACCTGTTCATCTCCGCTGTCTCCCACGACCTCCTCAACATTTTCCTCAACGGAAGTCTTACTCATTGGTGCATAGGTTTCAATGGCTGAGCGCAGTTCTGTATAGAGGGTCTCAATCTTCTGTTTTGGGGCGCGAATATATAGCTTGCGTTGTCCTTCACTGACCAGCAATTCACGGAAGAGCGGTTCAAATTTTTTCTCTCTCACCACCATATTGCGAATCTTTGTTAGTGTCAAGGCATCAAGAAAAATGCGTTCGCGTGGAAAGCTGACAAAGTAGTAGCCCAATAGCCGCTGATTGGTGAGAATGATGTCGCAGGCTGTGCTACGTTTCTCCTGCCCGCCGTCCCATATCCCAGGTAGGGTTAGGAGTGGCTCTTCGTCTGGCTGTAGATGGTTGCGTAATCCCTTTATTTGCGCTAAAATTTTTTCGGTTGTATTTATTTTATTTGCCACAAGGACCATGCGACCTTTCTATACTTTTGGTGACAGTAGTTAGATCAAATTATAGCATAGCCATAGAAGATAGAGACAAGTGCTGTTCTTGATATAAAACCTTGGAACCTCCTACAATCAAAATGCGTGCATAATACAGGGAACCATAAACAAACCGTGGGTTGCTCAATTATTTAACCTAAAGGGAGATCGTTATGCCTGGTTTACTTGCGGCCCGTGCCCAGATGGGCACATCGCTTGCGTTTCATATCATCTTTTCGGCGCTGGGAGTAGGGGTCCCGCTGCTTCTGTGTATTGCAGAAGGGCTGGCCCTCAAGACGAAAAATCCTGTCTGGATGCAACTCACCCGGCGCTGGACGCGAGCTTCGGCTATTCTCTTTGCGATTGGAGCCGTTTCGGGCACAATACTTTCGTTTGAATTGGGATTGCTCTGGCCAACATATACAAAGTTTGCTGGAGCGGTCGTTGGCCTGCCTTTTATGCTGGAAGGCTTTGCATTCTTCGTTGAGGCGATTTTCCTGGGCCTGTACCTCTACGGGTGGGATCGTCTCTCGCCCCGTGCGCACTGGCTCTGCTCCTTCCCAATCTGGATCAGTGGGCTGGCGTCGGCCTGGTTTATTGTCAGTGCCAATTCCTGGATGAATACACCGGTTGGCTTTGTGATCAAGAATGGGAAGGTGACAGGCATTGATCCACTGCAAGCGATGCTCAATCCCAGCACGCCCTATGAGACGGTGCATATGATGCTGGCCTGCTATGTTGCGAGTGGCTTCGGTGTAGCGGCTGTCTATGCGTTTGGTATTCTACGCGGCAAGAATGATGAGTACCATCGCAAGGGCTTGATGGTCGCAATGGCGATGGGCATGATTGCCATCCCCTTGCAGATTGTCAGTGGCGACTTCAACGCACGTTTCCTCTATGATGTGCAGCCAGCCAAGTTTGCGGCGATGGAGGGCGTGTATCATACAGAGAAGGGTGCGCCGATCACGATTGGTGGCCTGGCCGATTCTAATACGGGTAAGGTCTACTACGCGTTGGAGATCCCTTATGGCTTGAGTTTGCTGGCAACGTATACGCCCGGTTCGACGGTGAAGGGGCTGACAGATATCGCGCCCCGTAACGATTGGCCGAATGTAGAGCTTGTGCATTTCTCATTTGATGGCATGGTTGGGAGCGGGTTCTTTGCACTCTTCGTGGCGTTTGTATTCTGGCTCCTCTATTGGCGTAAGAAGCGGAACATATCAACGAACCGTCTGCTTTTGTTTGGTATCTTGCTAACTGGCCCATTGTCTTTTCTGGCAATCGAGTTTGGTTGGATGGTTACCGAGATTGGGCGCCAGCCGTGGGTCATTTATGGTTACCTGCGTACGAAGGATGCGGTGACGACTGCTCCCTGGCTGGATTATAGCTTTTTTGTCTTCTCTTTGATCTATCTGCTCCTGGCAGTGGCACTCATCTGGCTCCTTCTGCTGGTTGCGCGTTCGCCGTTGCCACAGGTGGGTATCCCAGGAGAGGTGCAGCAGCAGCAGGAAACAGTAGAGGTGTAATATGAGTGTTGCATTAATCGCGCTGGTCGTCCTCTGGTGGGGATTAATCGCCTATGCTGTGCTTGGTGGAGCCGACTTTGGCGCGGGTGTGTGGGATCTGTTTGCGATTGGCAAACAGGCCGAACGCCAGCGTAAGTTGATCAACCATGCGATCGGTCCGGTATGGGAAGCGAACCATACATGGCTGATCTTTCTGGTCGTTGGACTGTTCAATGTGTTTCCATCTGCCTTTGCCGCGCTCTTTACCGCGCTCTTTGTGCCCTTTAGCATCGTATTGATAGGTATTGTGCTGCGTGGTGCGGCATTCATCTTTAGCTATTATGCCGTCAACGTGCAGGGACCGTTCGCTCGCTGGTGGGGACGTACTTTTAGCGTAACCAGCCTGATTACCCCTTTCTTCCTGGGTGCTAGCGCTGCCGCTGTTGCCAGTGGGAAGCTCCTCGCGCCCGATGGAACCGCACGCGCCGATCTGTTTGCTTCCTGGACCTCGCCATTCGCGCTTACCATTGGAGCGATGGCGGTAGTATTG
This sequence comes from Ktedonobacteraceae bacterium, assembly GCA_013695595.1. Taxonomy (GTDB): domain Bacteria; phylum Chloroflexota; class Ktedonobacteria; order Ktedonobacterales; family Ktedonobacteraceae; genus JACDAE01. Next base: position 3,197 of record JACDAE010000077.1, read on the forward strand.
TGCGCGACGCTTGCGGCGGTCTATCTGACGGTGGAAGCAAGGAATGATAAGGACGAAGAGTTGGCAGAGCATTTTCGTCTACGTGCATTGGTTGCGGGTGCGGTAACGGCTGTCCTGGGAGCGCTGGGGCTGTTCTTCTCGATAAACGACGCCCCTACTCTGTGGAGCGGAATGCTGGCCCACGCCCTTCCCGTAGTCATCGCGACCATGATCATCGGACTGGCTACCGCCGTGATGCTGTTCCGCAAACAATATCGCCTGGCCCGGATTTTGATTATTGCAGAGGCAGCATTTTTGCTCAGTTCATGGGGCCTCTCGCAGTATCCTTACATCATCCCTCCGCATTTAACGATCGATAACGCTGCCAATGCACCCAATGTTATTATAACGCTGCTGATTGGCATCGGTATTGGTCTGGTGATCTTGCTTCCGTCTCTGTATTACCTGTTCTCCGTGTTTAAGCTGTCTTCGCCTGCGCCGGGTCTCAAGAGGCAAAAATAGGGGTGGGGTTGATCCTGTTCAGGTGTGTTATTCTAATAGAATATGCAACTAAAAACCGAGTTAGCGCCGCGCCATAAAAGCGGCCTTCAACTGAAAAATCCGGTCATGACAGCCGCTGGAACGTTCGGCTATGGCACCGAGTACGCAAAGATCGCGGAGATCCAGCACCTGGGAGCGATCATCTGCAAGGGAACGACGCTACGCTCCCGGCATGGGAACGCACATCCACGCACCCTGGAAACCGCGTCTGGTCTGCTGAATGCGATTGGATTGCAGAATCCTGGCGTCCATACTATTGGCGAGCGTTTTGCTCCTATGTGGTCGCGCTGGCAGACCCCTGTGCTTGTCAATATAGCTGGCGATACCATCGAGGAATATGTCGCACTGGCCGAGTACCTGGAAGGCATCGAAGGCGTTGCAGGCATTGAGCTGAATGTATCATGCCCAAATGTGCAGCAAGGAGGAGCCGTTTTTGGTGCTACTCCCCAGGTTGTGGCTGAAGTCACGGAGGCCGTACGTTCGGCCACAACTTTACCTTTGATCGTCAAGCTTTCTCCCAATGTGGGCGATGTGCGGCCCACTGCGCTGGCCGCCGCCGCATCCGGTGCCGATGCCATCTCATTGATCAATACTATTACCGGAATGACGATCGATCTCGCCACGCGCCGACCTGCTTTTGCAAATACAACTGCCGGCCTATCGGGTCCAGCCATCAAGCCGATCGCGCTCCGCATGGTCTACGAAGTTGCCTCCGAACTAAGGGGTTCTCATCCAACTGTACCCATTATCGGCCTGGGTGGTATCTCTACCGCGCACGACGCACTGGAGTTTCTCATGGCGGGCGCAACCGCGATCCAGGTTGGCACGATCAACTTCATCAATCCCCACGCGGGTGTCGACATCATTGACGGGATCGAGGCATTTTTGCGACAAGAAGGTGTGCAGGATATAAAAGAGATTATTGGGATTGCATTGTAACAACGTATTTTACGTCGCAGATGGATAACGCCACGCTATTTTGCCATCTTGTAGGCGTAGAGCAAGTATTGATTCATCTGCCTGCTGAAGGTAAACAAGGCCATTCGCCTCGATAAGATCCCCAATAATTAATATGGAACCTGGAGAGTGCCAGATGAGATGACCATCGTTATTGCTCCATATGTTCATCTGTCCATTAATTTGTCTGGTATAACTAAAGCCATTGTCCACCTGGAAATTATACCCATGATCAATATAGTGTATCGATTGCTTCCAGTGAATATGACCATTGTTGAGCTGCAGTGCGTAAAATGTAATACTTGTATCATCCATAATGAGGTATAGAACGCCGTCCTTCATGTCTGAGAGCGAGAAGGTTCCATTCTGAGTAGGAGGATTAAATTGCCAGAGGCGAGACCCTGTCTGATCTTGCAATGCTACTACAGTTCCCTCAAGCATTTTAACAAAAAGTGTATTGTTTTGCGCAATTAGAGTATCAAATGGTTTATCTGCTCGAAATCGCCACCGTTGATTACCATTTTGTACGTTTAAGCTCAAAACCGTCCTATCCTCTATGTTCAAATAAATAAGGTCACGTTGAATAGTATATGACTGTACATTCCCTGCTGTATATTGCCATAAAAGTTTCCCATCACTGAGCCTATGCGCTTGTAGAGAGTGATAGTTGATATAGGCGATCCCATTATCAACAACAGGCGGGATGGTGCTGAGATCAACCGCGTAGTGCCATAATTGAGAACCATCCTGTGAGCGTAGGAAATAGAGAATCTGATTATTAGTGCGAATAATTGTCACACCGTCAGATATGCTGAGAAGCGTTTCCAACCGCAAAGGGGTTACGCCTGTGGAGGTTCCGACTGTAAAATGCCAGAGCATTTTTCCATCACTGGCGCGTAATGCGTAAATAGTGCCTGTTTGTGTGCAGACGTAGACGATGCCTCCTGAAACCATAACAGGTTGGGCAGCAAGCAATTGTGTTTGATATGACCATTGAAGGTTGCCATCACTGGCACGAAACGCATCAATATGCCCATTGTGACTATTTTCAGAAATGTTATAGACGGTATCATCAACCACAATAGGTGCTAAAAGCGGAAGTGCCGTCTTCGTTTGCCAGATTGCTGTTCCGTTGTCCGCTTGCCGGGCACTTAACGTACCATCCTGTGTACCGATGTAAGCAACCCCGTTGACGACGGAGAGGCTGTTGGGTGAAGCGCTTTGCAGGGTGCTATCACTGATCGTAATTCTGCTAACTGCTGTGGGCGTTGGGGAATGCTTTGCCTGGATGATTGGTATATGAAGGTAGGAGAGGAGTAAATAAATAAGTGTGCATCCGCCGATAAGAAGTGTCAACGCAAAGAAGGTGGTGCGTGTTCGTGAGGTGAAGCGAGCTCCCGCAAATTTCACGATGCGTTGGAGCGGCGATGGCTTCCCCTGGTCATCGGGTGTGTCCAGGTTGCTGATCTCGATCTTGTCATCTGGCATATTTTTATGTTCAAAATCGTGCATATTAATAC